>MEEC01000012.1 GCA_001724315.1 Lautropia sp. SCN 70-15
CGTCTACGTTGGCCGGCCGCAGTTCGTCGAACCGGTGCTCGCGCGCGGCGCGCGCCGTGGCTTCTCCGACGATGATCGGCACCTCGTAGCGCTTGGTCAAGCTTTCCATGCGCGAGGCCAGGTTCACCGCGTCGCCCAGCGCCGTGTAGGTGCGCCGCACCGCGGAGCCCATGTCGCCCACGCGGGCCAGCCCGGTGTTCACGCCGATGCCGATGACCAGCGGCGGCAGCCCGCGCATCACGAAGTCGGCCGACAGTCGGCGAGCCTCTTCCTGCATCGCGATCGCGGCATCGACCGCGTGGTCGGCGTGCTTCGGGTCGTCCAGCGGCGCGCCCCAGAAGGCCATCACCGCGTCGCCGATGTACTTGTCCACCGTGCCGCCGTAGCGGTGGATCACGTTGGTCAGGCCGGTGAAGACCGTGTTCAGGTAGTCGCGCAGCGCGGCCGGGTCCATCGACTCGGCCATCCGGGTGAAGCCGCGGATGTCGGCAAACAGGATGCTGAGCTCCGCGTTGCGGCTCTCCTTCATGCGCCAGTGCACCGGGTCGCGCGCCATCTGCTCGACCAGCGCCGGCGACAGGTACTCGCCGAACAGCCGAACCACCGCGCGGCGCGCCCGGCCTTCGGCCAGGTAGCCGAAGAGGAGGTTGAACACCGCCAGCGCCAGCACCGCGGCCACCGGTGCGGCCACCGGGAGGATCAGGTCGAGATTGGAGTAGGCGATCGCGTTGCCGCCCACGATGGTGAGCAGGGCCAGCAGGCAGGCCAGCGCGGTGCCGACCGGCCCCAGCGCCGGCAGCAGCGCAGCCAGCCCGCCGCCCACCAGCAGCGAGGCGGCTGCGCCCGCGCTGCCGGCATCGGCCGGTCGGCGCTTGATGCGGCCGTCCAGCGCGCCGGCCAGCAAGGAGGCGTGCACCTCCACGCCGGGGAAGACCTCGCTGACCGGCGTGGCCCGCAGGTCGGTCAGGCCGGGAGCGCTGGTGCCGACCAGCACGATGCGGTCGCGCATCAGGGACCAGTCCACGTTGCCGGCCAGCACCTCCGAGGCCGACAGGTAGCGGAAGCGCCCGCCCTGCGGCCCGCCGGATCCCGCGAAGGGCACCATGGCGGTGTAGCCGAAGGACACCGGGATCGTCACGTCGGCGCGCTTGCCGTGCACCCGCAGGGTCTCGGGGCCGGCGGCCAGCGCGGCCGAGCCGAGGTACTGCCGCAGCACCGCCAGCGCGAAGGACTCGTTGACCGCGTTGCCGTGCGCCGCCAGCAGCGGCAGCGCGCGCACCGTGCCGTCGATGTCGATGCCGGCGCCGATGAAGGAATTGAAGAAGCCCTGCGCGGCGGCCGCTTCGGCCAGTTCGGGCAGGTTGCTGCCGTAGCCGTCGGTGTGGATCAGCTCCAGGCCGAGCGCCGAGGCGGCTTCGCGCTCGAAGGCCGGCGCCGGCAGCACGCCGGTGCGCCGGCCGCCGCGGTCGCTGGTCAGGTAGTAGCCGAGCACGGTGGGCCGGTTGCGCAGGGACTCGGCCAGCCGGCGATCGCCGTCGCCCTCGCGCTGGGGTTCGGCGAACAGGGTGTCGAAGCCCACGACCGCCGGGCGGCCCTTCTCGAAGACCGCATCGACCAGTTGCGCCACCCGCTCGCGCGGCCAGGGCCAGCGGCCCTCCTCGGCGAGGCTGCGCTCGTCGATGTCGACGATCACGATGCGCGGATCGGGCGTGGGCCGGATCAGGGCCTGGCGGCCGTCGTAGAGCTGCCGGTCGACCGCGGCCAGGGTCGGCATGGCGCGCCAGCCCAGGTCGTGCGCGATCGCAACGATGACGATCGCGAGCCCGGCCAGGGCTCGGAGCAGGCGGGATCGCTGCAGCGCCGTCATCGCGGGCGCAGGGCTCAGGCGCCGAGCCTGAAGCGCAGCATCGTGCCGGCCAGCTCGATCAGGTCGCCGTCGGCCAGCCGGTGCGCGGTCAGGCCGATCGGCTCGCCGTTGACCTGCGGGAAGGTCAGGCCTTCGAGGTGGGTGATGAAGTAGCCGCCCTTGCGCCGGGAGATCACCGCCACCTGCCCGGCGAGCCCGCCCACGCGGCTGATCGCCCGGTCGATGGCATGGGTCTGGCCGCTCTGCGGGCCGCTCAGGTAGACCACGTGGGCCGGCAGCGCCGGGTCGGCGTCGGCCGCGGCCAGCGGGTCGGCGGCGGGCTGGCCGCCGCGGCGGCCGGATGCGTCGGTCAGGCCGGACGGCCCGCCGGAGGAACCGGTCGCGGCACCGGCGGAACCAGTCGCGGCCCCCCCCGATCCGGCGAGGGAGCCGGCCGATCCCGCGGACCCGGCGAGCCCGGTGGGCGCGTCGCCGTCCGGGGCGCCGGCGTGGGCGAGAGTGCCGTGGCTGCCCGGCTCGGCGCCGGCCGCGTCCCCGCCGGCGGCGCCGTTGCGGGCCGCCTCGAAGCGCAGGCGGTAGATGCCGATGTCGACCACGTCGCCGTCGACCAGGGTGCGTTGCTGGATGGGCAGGCCGTTGACCAGCGTGCCGTTGCGGCTGCCCAGGTCGTGGACGACCACCTCGCCGTTGCGCACGCGAACCAGCGCGTGCTCGCCGCTCACCGTGAGGTCGTCGAGTTGGACGTCGTTATAGGGGCGCCGGCCGATCGACAGCATGTTGCCGGCGATCGGAACCAGGCGCAGCTCGACCGCGCCGGCGGCGAGAAAGAGGCGCAGCGCCGGAACGAGTCCGCGCGGCGAAGATCCTGGCAATCCTGAGTCAGACACGGGTGGCCTGCGGCGAGGGGAATCGACGATTCCGCAAAGCCTACCGGCAGGCGCCACCGGGCCGCAGGAACTTTGTCATGAACGGCCGCGGGCTGCCGCCGGGCGGCGGCTGCCCGCAACCGTTGGTCAGTGCGCGGCGTCGGGCGCCTTGCGGCGCCGATTCAGCGCCATGCCCCAGACCACGACCAGCAGCGCGCCCGCGGCGGAGACCGCGTACTTGAGCGTGGACGAGGGCTCGCCGATCTGCCCCACCGCCACCGGGTCGGTGATCATCATGCCGCCGGCGATCCAGCCCAGCAGCGCGCCGCCGGCGGTGACCACCAGCGGATAGCGCTCGATGAGCTTGAGCACCAGGGTGCTGCCCCAGACGATCAGCGGGATGCTGACCAGCAGGCCGAAGATCACCAGCCCGAGCTGGTGATCGGGGTCGGCCTGGTTGGCCGCGCCTGCAATGGCGATCACGTTGTCGAAGCTCATGACCAGGTCGGCGATGATGATCGTCTTGATGGCCGCGAACAGCGTGCTGCCGCCTTCCAGGTTGCCGTGGGCGTCTTCGTCGCCTGGCGCCACCAGCTTGATGCCGATCCAGATCAGCAGCGCGCCGCCGATCAGCTTGAGGAAAGGCACCTGCAGCAGGGTGACCGCGAACGCGATCAGGATCACCCGAAGGATGATCGCGCCGGCCGTGCCCCAGAGGATGCCCTTCATCTTCTGGTGCTGCGGCAGGTTGCGGCAGGCCAGCGCGATCACGACCGCGTTGTCGCCGCCCAGCAGGATGTCGATCAGGATGATCTGGAAGACCGCGCCCCAGTGGAGCGTGGTCAGGAACTCGATCGCGGATTCCATTGCTCGCTGCCCCCGCCCTTCAGAGCACGCTCTTCAGCAGCCGTGCCATCTCGGACGGATTGCGCGTCACCTTGATGCCGCAGGCTTCCATCACCTCGAGCTTGGCGTCGGCCGTGTCGGCGCCGCCGGAGATCAGCGCGCCGGCGTGGCCCATCCGCTTGCCCGGGGGCGCGGTCACGCCCGCGATGAACCCGACCACCGGCTTCTTCATGTTGTCCTTGATCCAGCGCGCCGCGTTGACCTCGTCGGGCCCGCCGATCTCGCCGATCATGATCACCGCATCGGTGTCGGGATCGTCGTTGAACATCTGCATGACGTCGATGTGCTTGAGGCCGTTGATCGGGTCGCCGCCGATGCCGACCGCCGAGGACTGGCCCAGGCCCAGCTCGGTGAGCTGCGCCACCGCCTCGTAGGTCAGCGTGCCCGAGCGCGACACCACGCCGATGCGGCCCTTGCGGTGGATGTGACCGGGCATGATGCCGATCTTGAGCTCGTCCGGCGTGATGACGCCGGGGCAGTTCGGCCCGAGCAGCAGGGTCTTGCTGTTCGCCTTGCGCATGCGGTCGCGCACCACGATCATGTCGCGCACCGGAATGCCCTCGGTGATGCAGATCACCAGGTCCAGCTCGGCGTCGACCGCCTCCTGGATGGCGGCGGCAGCGCCCGCCGGCGGCACGTAGATGACCGACACGGTGGCGCCGGTCTCGGCCTTGGCTTCCTTGACGCTGGCGTAGATCGGGATGCCCTCGAAGTCCTCGCCGGCCTTCTTCGGGTTCACGCCGGCCACGAAGCCGGCCTTGCCGTTGGCGTACTCGCGGCACATCCGCGTGTGGAACTGGCCGGTCTTGCCGGTGATTCCCTGCGTGATGACCTTGGTGTCCTTGTTGATCAGGATGCTCATCGGGTGATCCTCGTTGTCATTTGCCGGCCGCGGCGGCCACGACCTTCTGGGCGGCTTCGGCCATGGTGTCGGCCGCGATGATCGGCAGGCCCGACTCGGCCAGCATCTTCTTGCCCTGCTCTTCGTTCGTGCCCTTCATGCGCACGACCAGCGGCACCTTCAGGCCCACCGCCTTGCTCGCCGCGATCACGCCCTCGGCGATGACGTCGCAGCGCATGATGCCGCCGAAGATGTTGACGAGGATCGCCTTCAGGTTCGGGTTGCGCAGCATGATCTTGAAGGCCTCGGTGACCTTCTCGGTGGTGGCGCCGCCGCCCACGTCGAGGAAGTTGGCCGGTTCGCCGCCGAACAGCTTGATGGTGTCCATCGTGGCCATGGCCAGGCCGGCGCCGTTGACCAGGCAGCCGATGTTGCCGTCGAGCTGGATGTAGGCCAGGTCGAACTTGCTGGCCTCGATCTCGGCAGGGTCTTCCTCGTCGAGGTCGCGCAACTCGACGATCTCGGGGTGGCGGAACAGCGCGTTGGCGTCGAAGTTCAGCTTGGCGTCGAGCGCCACGACCTTGCCGTCGCCGGTCAGGATCAGCGGATTGATCTCGGCGAGCGAGGCGTCGGTGTCCCAGAAGGCCTTGTACAGGCCGTGCAGCACGGTGCGGGCCTGGGGCAGGCTGGCGGCCGGGATGCCGATCTTCGTGGCGATGTCGTCGCATTCGGCGTCGGTGAGCCCGTTGGCCGGGTCGATGAAGACCTTGTGCAGCAGCTCCGGGGTCTTCTCGGCGACTTCCTCGATGTCCATGCCGCCTTCGCTCGAGGCCATCAGCGCGACGCGCTGCGTGACGCGATCGACGACCAGGCCGACATAGAGTTCCTTCTTGATGTCGGCGCCTTCCTCGATCAGCAGGCGGCGCACCTTCTGGCCCTCGGGCCCGGTCTGGTGGGTGACCAGTTGCATGCCGAGGATCTCGCCGGAGAGCTTGCGCACCTCGTCGACCGAGCGGGCCAGCTTGACACCGCCGCCCTTGCCGCGGCCACCCGCGTGGATCTGCGCCTTGACGACCCAGACCGGACCGCCGAGGGTCTCGGCGGCCTTGACCGCCTCGTCGACCGAGAAGCACGGGATGCCGCGCGGCACGGCCACGCCGTACTTCTTCAGGATCTCCTTGCCCTGGTATTCATGGATCTTCACGAGTGTTCCCCCATCGAGACTTGGGTTTCTTCTGCGGGTACGGAACCGGCCTGGGCGGGCCGGCGCCACTGCGGGTAATGAAGGGTGAGCCCGGCCACGGGATTCCGGCAGCCCCGCGCGCGGCGACAAGCACTCGGGCGCACCACACGGGTGCGCATCGGCTCGCGGGACGCTGACGGTTCGGCCAGGGGCATTCTCGGGCGTTGTCGCTCGGCGGATCCGGCCTCGGGGCCGGATCGCGGGATCGCCGGGCATTGAACCCCGGCGGAAAAGCTTTGGAGTTTAGCACGCAGCCCATGGCACGCTGCGCCGCACCAATCGGCTCGGGCCACGCCCCGGAGAACCCGGAGAACCCCGGGAAGGTCCGGGGAGACCAGGGGGGCGCGGTGCGGTTCAGGGGTCGGACAAATCGTCCGGCAAGTCAGGCTCGTCGGGCTCCGCCCGGCCGCCGACCACGCGGCGGACGACATCGCCCCGGAAGCCGCGGGCCATCAGAAAGCGGATCTGGCGCGCCCGGGCCTGCGGCGAGTCCGGCGGCTCGCCGAAACGCCGCTCCCAGAGCGCTCGGGCCCGCGCCAGCTCGGTCTGCTCGAGCGAGGCCACCTGGCGCTCGACGAGGGCCGGCTCGAGCGCATGTGAACGAAGCTCGTGCCGGATGACCGCCGAACCGAAGCGCTCGGCCTTTCGGTAGACCAGCGACTCGGCGAAGCGCTGGTTGGAAAGCAGCCGGGCCGCTTCGAGTTCGTCCAGGACCTTGTCGAGCTCCTCGGGGGATTCGGCATGCGGCGCGAGCTTGCGCTGCAATTCGAGCCGGCTGTGCTCGCGCCGGGACAGGAAACGCAGCGCCCGGCCCTTCAGCGAGAGTTGCGGGCGCTTGCGTCTGGAGGTGGCGGACGCTTCCACCTGGCCTGCTCGGCCCTCAGGCCGCCTGCTCGGCCGTGCCGCGCCCGGCGACGCCGAAGTGCTCGCGCACCCGGTTCTCGATTTCCAGCGCCATGTCCGGATGCTCGCGCAGGAACTCGCGGGCGTTGTCCTTGCCCTGGCCGATGCGCTCGCCCTTGTAGCTGTACCAGGCGCCGCTCTTCTCGACGATGTTGCAGGCCACGCCGAGGTCGATGACCTCGCCCTGGCGCGAGATGCCCTCGCCGTAGAGGATGTCGAACTCGGCCTGCTTGAACGGCGGCGCGACCTTGTTCTTGACCACCTTGACGCGGGTCTCGTTGCCGATGACCTCGTCGCCCTTCTTGATGGAGCCGGTGCGCCGGATGTCGAGCCGGACCGACGAGTAGAACTTGAGCGCGTTGCCCCCGGTGGTGGTCTCCGGGTTGCCGAACATGACCCCGATCTTCATGCGGATCTGGTTGATGAAGATGACCAGGCAGTTCGTGCGCTTGATCGTGCCGGTGAGCTTGCGCAGCGCCTGCGACATGAGGCGCGCCTGCAGGCCGGGCAGCGAATCGCCCATTTCGCCTTCGATCTCGGCCTTGGGAGTGAGCGCCGCGACCGAGTCGATGACGATCAGGTCGACCGACCCCGAGCGCACCAGCGCATCGGCGATTTCCAGGGCCTGCTCGCCGGTGTCGGGCTGGGAGATCAGCAGGTCCTCGAGCTGGACGCCGAGCTTGGAGGCGTACTGCACGTCGAGCGCGTGCTCGGCGTCGATGAAGGCGCAGGTGCCGCCCAGCTTCTGCATTTCGGCAATGACCTGCAGCGTGAGCGTGGTCTTGCCGGAAGACTCCGGACCGTAGATCTCAACGACCCGGCCGCGCGGCAGGCCGCCGACGCCCAGTGCGATGTCGAGCCCGAGCGAGCCGGTGGACACCACCTGGATGTCACGCTCGACCTCGGCGTCCGAGAACTTCATGACCGCGCCCTTGCCGAACTGCTTTTCGATCTGGGCCAGCGCGGCGCTCAGGGCCTTGCCGCGCTCGGTACGGGATTTGGCGTCGTTCATGTCGATGACTTTTTCCATTTGGCTGGCCCTCGTCCGGTTCGGGAATCGATGGCCGGATTATTGCACAGCGATACTGTATAAACAATCAGTCCTTCGGCCTAGACCGAGGGAGTCAGGCCGCGCTCGCGCCGATCTCGGCCAGGCGCTCGCGGGCGCGCCGCAGCGCGTGCAGCGCCGCCCGGGCCCGCACCGTGCCACGATCGCCCGAGAACTGCACGGTCTCGGTCCGGGTCTCGACGTCGAGCGCCGACCAGCCGAAGCAGACCGTACCCACCGGCTTGCCGGGCACGGCTCCGCCGGGGCCGGCAATGCCGGTGATCGACAGCGCGAGCTGCGCGCGGCTGCGGGCCAGCGCGCCCTCGGCCATCTCGCCGGCCGCCTGCTCGCTGACCGCGCCGTGCGCCTTCAGCGTGTCGGCCGACACGCCCAGCAGGTCGGACTTCGCGGCATTGCTGTAGGTCACGAAGCCGCGCTCGAACCAGTCGCTCGAGCCGCCGATCTCGGTCAGCGCCCGGCAGACCATGCCGCCGGTGCACGACTCGGCACAGGCGATGGTCCAGCCGCGCGCGCGCAGCGCGTGGCCCAGCGCCACCGCCGCCTCGAGCACCTCGTGCTCGAGGTCGGCGAGCGCCTCGTCGCGCAGTTTCGCTTCCGTCATCCGCCTCTCCGCCTCATTTCCTGAATCCTGCACCGCCCGCCGACTTCAGCCCGCCGCGCCACCGAAGCCTGCCCGGAACAGGGCCAGCACCAGCAGCGTATAGAAAGCCGCCAGCAGGTCGTCGAGCATGGTGCCGAAGCCGTTCTTCAGCTTCGCATCGTAATGCCTGATCGGCGGCGGCTTCACGATATCGAAGAAGCGGAACAGGACGAAGGCCGCCAGCTGCGCGCCGAAGCCGCCCGGCACGAACAGCAGCACCAGCCAGAAGGCGATGATCTCGTCCCAGACCACCGCGCCGTGATCCGCCACGCCGAGGTCGCGCGCGGTGCGCTCGCAGGCCCAGATGCCGATCAGGAAGCCGGCCGCCAGCACGATCGCCCAATGCGCGGGCGAGAGCAGCGGATTGGCCACCACGAAGACCAGCCAGGCCCAGAGCGTGCCGACGGTGCCCGGCGCGACCGGCGACAGCCCGCTGCCGAAGCCCAGCGCGATCCAGTGCGAGAGCCGTCCCCGCATGAAGCGCGCGGTCGGACGTACCGGCTGGGGGGCCGGGCTCGGCGTCCGATCAGCCAAGGAACGCTCCCTGCGTTGCCATGGACCGCGCAGTAGATTGATTCACGCGTTCAGGCGAAATGGTCGAAGCCGTGGCCAGCAAAGGCGATCGGCCGGTCGCGCTCGTCGACCAGGCGCATCGAGTCGCCCGCGTCGAAGGCGCCGATGCGGGACAGCTGCAGCCCGAGCCGCGGGCCCAGCGCCTCGATGGCGACCCGGTTCTCGGGCGCGGCCGCGAAGAGCAGTTCGTAGTCGTCGCCTCCCGCCAGCGCGAGCTGCATCCTGCGCGTCTCGGGCAACCCCTGCAGCGCCGGCGCGACCGGCACCGCCGGCCAGACCAGCCGCGCGCCGACCCGGGAGCGGTCGAGCAGGTGGCCGAGGTCGCCGGCCAGCCCGTCGGAAACGTCGATCGCGGCACGGGCCAGGTGGCGCAGGGCGAGGCCCAGCGCCCCCCGTGGCTCGGGTCGGTCGAGCCGCGCCCGGGCCGGGTGGTCCGCCGGCAGCGGCCGGTCTGCCTGCCGCTCGGCGACCGCGAAGGCCGCCGCGCCGAGCTCGCCGGATACCCAGAGGTCGTCGCCAGGCTGCGCGCCGTCGCGGCGCAGGGCCGAGCCGGCGGGCACCTGGCCGATCACCGTGATGCAGACGTTGAGCGGCCCGCGCGTGGTGTCGCCGCCGATCAGCTCGCAGTCGAAGCGGTCCGCCAGCGCGAACATGCCCCGGCTGAAAGCCTGCAGCCAGGCCTCGTCGGCCTGCGGCAGCGCCAGCGCCAGCGTGAAGGCGAGCGGCCGCGCGCCCATCGCCGCCAGGTCGGACAGGTTGACCGCCAGCGCCTTGTGCCCGAGCGCCTCGGGGTCGACGTCGTCGAAGACATGCCGGCCGCCGACCAGCATGTCGGTGGCGATCGCCAGGCCCTCGCCGCCTGCCGGCGCGCCGAGCAGCGCGCAGTCGTCGCCGATCCCGAGCAGGGCCTTCCGGGCCGGGCCCCGATCGAAGAAGCGGCCGATCAGCTCGAACTCGCCCAGCGGCTTCGGACTCACGCCGGCCCGCCGGTCTCGACCGGCCGCAGCCGGCTGGCCACCCGGTCGAGCACGCCATTCACGTACTTGTAACCGTCGGTGCCGCCGAAGCTCTTGGCCAGCTCGACCGCCTCGTTGATCACCACCCGGTAGGGCACCTCGGGCATCCGCATCAGCTCGAAGGTTCCGAGCAGCAGCACCGCGTGCTCGACCGGGCTCAGCTCGGTGGTCTTGCGGTCGAGGTGCGGGGCGATGGCCTCGTCGAGCTCGGCCGCCGCCTCGAGCGTGCCGTGGAGCAAGGCCTTGAAGTAGTCGTGGTCGGCCTTCTCGTAGCCGGGCGTGCTGGCCGCCACGTGCGCCTCGATGGCGCCGGCGTCCTCGCCCGACAGGAGCCACTGGTAAAGGCCCTGCATCGCCAGCTCGCGCGAGCGCCGGCGCGCGTTCTTGGGCGGCGTTCCGCCCGAGCCGGCGCGCGCCGACGGACGTTCGGCGGCCATCAATGCGCCTTCTTGCCGCGCTCGCCGCCGCGCGAGGCTTCGTCGTCGTCCTCGTCCTCGAACTCCTCGTCGAGGTCTTCGTCGAGGTCGTCGTCGTCGAAGTCGTCGTCATCCTCGTCGCCCGACAGCGTGGACAGCGACAGCGACAGGTTGGCCATCTCGACGGCCACGCGGGCCGCGTCGGCGCCCTTCTCGGCGGCGCGGGCCTCGGCCTGCTCGTCGTTCTCGGTGGTGAGGATGGCATTGGCGACCGGCACGTTGAAGTCGAGCGCCACCCGGCTCACGCCGGCCGCGCTCTCGTTCGACACCACCTCGAAGTGATAGGTCTCGCCGCGGATCACCGCCCCGAGCGCGATCAGCGCGTCGAAGCTGCCCGAGGCCGCGAGCTGCTGCAGCACGACCGGGATCTCGAGCGCGCCGGGCACGGTGCAGACGAAGATGTCGTCGGACTCCACGCCCAGCCCCACCAGCTCTTCGAGGCAGGCATCGCGCAAGGCATTGCAGACCGGCTCGTTGAAGCGGGCCTGCACGATTCCGATCCGCAGGCCTGCGCCGTCCAGGTCCGACTGGAACACTCCGATTTCCATGATTTTCAGTTCTCCTGTGGGCCGGACTCGAAGCCGACCACTTCGAGGTCGAATCCGGCCATGCTGGGCATCTTGCGCGGCTGCGAGAGCAGCCGCATGCGGCCGACGCCCAGATCCTTGAGGATCTGCGCGCCGATGCCGTAGGTTCTGAGGTCGACCTTGCCGGCGCGACGCTTCGGCGACGCGGCGTCGGCGTCCCGAGCGGCCGGATCGGCCGCGGCGAGCTCGGCGAACAGCACGTCCGCCGGCTGGGCGCAATTGAGCAGCACGATCACGCCGGCGCCTTCGTCGGCGATCCGGCGCATGGCCCGCACCAGCGGCCACGAGTGCCCGCTCGCGCCGGCGTCGAGCAGGTCGAGCACGGTGAGCGGCTCGTGGACCCGGACCAGGGTCTCGCGGTCGGGGGCGATCTGGCCGCGCACCAGCGCCAGGTGCGGCGCGCCGGCCGGCTTGTCGCGGTACGCGTAGAGATCGAATGCCCCCCAGGGGGTCTCGATGGGCCGCCGCGAAAGCTGCTCGACCAGACTCTCGTTGGCGTTGCGGTACTGGATCAGGTCGGCGATCGTGCCGATCTTCAGGCCGTGCTCGCGCCCGAACTCGATCAGATCGGGCAGGCGGGCCATCGTGCCGTCGTCCTTCAGGATCTCGCAGATCACCGAGGCCGGCGTGAGCCCGGCCAGCTGGGCCAGGTCGCAACCCGCCTCGGTGTGGCCGGCGCGCATCAGCACGCCGCCGGGCTGGGCCTTGAGCGGGAAGATGTGGCCGGGCTGCACGATGTCGTCGGGCCGCGCGTCGCGCGCGACCGCCACCTGCACCGTGCGCGACCGGTCGGCCGCCGAGATGCCGGTGGTGACGCCCTCGGCCGCCTCGATCGAGACGGTGAAGTTGGTGCCGTGGACCGTGCCGTTGGCCGAGACCATCAGCGGCAGCCTGAGCTGCCGGCAGCGGTCCTCGGTGAGCGTGAGGCAGATCAGCCCCCGGCCGTAACGGGCCATGAAGTTGATGGCTTCGGGCGTGACGAAGTCGGCGGCCAGGACGAGGTCGCCCTCGTTCTCGCGATCTTCCTCGTCGACCAGGATGACCATGCGGCCGGCTTTCAGCTCGGCGATGATCTCGGGGGTGGTGGCAAGTGGCATTGCGGCATTTTACGCCGTCCGGCCGCCGCAGACGCCGTCCGGCGGGCGCGCGGCGAGGGGGCCGGGCGGCGCCTCGATACTGGCCGCACGATGGACATCGACCCGATCGACATCGAGGGCTATCGCCGCCTCGAGACCCGCCACGAGGCCCGCGAGGCGCTCGACCGCTGCCTCGCGCGCGGCCGCCGCTCGCTGAAGCTGTTCGACGAGTCGGGCGAGTTCTGGGGCCTGGACCGAAAGGCCTTCGCCGACGCGGTCAAGACGCTGCTGGATCGCAGCCGGGAAGCCTCGGTGTCGATCGTGGCGCACGACACCGGCTTCGTGGAGCGGCACTGCCCGCGTCTGATGGCGCTGCTGGCGGCCTATGGCCCTCGGCTGCGGATCGCGCCGACCGACCCGTCGGTGCGGGCCTACGAGCGCGGCTTCGTGGTGATCGACGACAAGGTGGTGCTGCGCCGCCCGGGCTTCGGTCAGTCGCGCGTGTTCGTGGACTTCGACGAGGGCGAGGTGGCCGCCGCCGCGAAGCTGCTCGCCGAGCTGCTCGACGGCGCCCTGCCCGGCCTGTCGGCCAGCGTGACCGGTCTCTGAGCGGCAGCCAGCCGCGCGGCGATCGCATCGCGCAGCGGGTGGCGCAGGCCCAGCGCGAAGGCGGTCTCTGCGACCACGAACAGCGGGCCCACCAGCAGACCGACCAGGTCGTCCACGAAGGCGGGCTTGCGCCCCTCCCAGTAGTGCCCGACGAACTGGACGATCCAGCCCACCACGAACAGGCCCGCGCCCCACCCGAGCCAGGCCGCGGTGGACGCCGCAGCCGCCTGCGCGCCGATCCACAGCGAGACCAGCGACACCGCCAGCATGGCCAGGCCCAGCGGGCGATCGAGCCGGAACCAGAACAGCAGCGCCGCCGCGGTGGCCGCCACCGCCGGCGACAGCGGCAGGCCCTCGAGCGGCCAGCCGGCCGGCAGCCACGCCGGCCGCGACAGCAGGATGGCGACCGCAACGAAGATCATCGGCACGCCCACGAAGTGGGTGGCGACGTTGCGCCGGTCGCGGTGGTAGTCGGCGTACTGCGCGAGATGATCGGTCAGCGTCTTCATCGTCGATCCTGGGAGAGCATCCGCTCGACGTAGCGGGCGATCAGGTCGACCTCGAGGTTGACCCGCGCGCCCGGTTTCAGCGCCTTCAGCGTGGTGACCTCGATCGTATGCGGAATCAGGTTGATTTCGAAGAGGGCGCCCCCGGCGTCGCCGTCTTCGTCCACGACCCGGTTCACCGTCAGGCTCACCCCGTTGACGGTGATCGAGCCCTTGTAGGCGAGGTACTTGCCGAGCTCGCGCGGCGCCCGCACCGCGAGCAGCCAGGACTCGCCGACCGGCTCGAAGCGCGCGACCTGGCCCAGCCCGTCGACGTGGCCCGAGACCAGGTGCCCGCCCAGCCGATCGGCCAGCCGCAGCGCCTTCTCCAGGTTGACCTCGCCGGGGGCGTCCAGGCCCACGGTCTTCGACAGGCTCTCGCGCGACACGTCCACCGCGAAGCGCGGACCGTCGATGCGCACCGCGGTCATGCAGGCGCCCTGGATGGCGATGGAGTCGCCGATCGCCACGTCGGACAGGTCGAGCGCGCCCGCGTGGACGGTGAGCCGCACGCCCGCCTCGGCGCCGCCGGCCAGCGGCTCGATGCTTTCGATGCGGCCGACCGCCGCCACGATTCCGGTGAACACGTCTGCTTTCCTCTTCTTGCAGTGATGCTTCGTTACGCGTGCGCCCGGGGAACCGCCCCGGACGCCCGGCTCATTCGGCGCCGGCGCGCGACTCCGGGTGCAGCTCGGACGCGCCCGCCGTGGGCCGCGCCGGCAGCCTGTCGGGCAGGCGCGCGAGCAGTCGGACGTCGTCGCCGACCCGGTCCACCGCCTGCAGCCACAGCCGCGGGGCGGCAGCCAGCGTATCGGGCGGCAGCAGGTCGGCCATCCCGGTCGCGTTGCCGAGCAAGGTGGGCGCGAGATAGACGAGCAGCTCGTCGACGCAGTCCTCGCGCAGCAGCGAGCCGTTCAGGCGATAGCCGGCCTCGACGTGCAGTTCGTTGATGTCGCGCCCGGCCAGCTCGGCCAGCAGCGCCGGCAGGTCGACCTTGCCCTGCGCGTTGGGCAGCTCCAGCACCTCGCAGCCGCGGTCGCGCAGCTCGCCGGCCTTTCCGGGCATCGCGCGGGCGCAGGCCACCAGCAGATTGCCGCCGCGCACGATGTTCGCGTCGAGGTCGACCTCGAGCCGCGAGTCGACCAGCACCCGCAGGGGCTGGCGCGGCGTATCGACCGCCCGCACGGTCAGCCGCGGGTCGTCGTCCTTGACCGTGCCGATGCCGGTCAGGATCGCGCAGGCCCGCGCCCGCCAGGCGTGTCCGTCGTCGCGCGCGGCGTCTCCGGTGATCCACTGGCTGCTGCCATCGGGCAGCGCGGTGCGGCCGTCGAGGCTCGCCGCGATCTTCATCCGGACCCAGGGGCGCCGGCGGGTCATCCGCGACACGAAGCCGATGTTCAGCTCGCGCGCTTCCTGCTCGAGCAGGCCGCAGCGCACGTCGACGCCGGCCTCGCGCAGCCGGGCCAGGCCGCGGCCGCTGACCAGCGGATTGGGGTCCTCCATGGCCACGACCACGCGTCCGACGTGGGCCTCTAGCAGCGCGTCGACGCAGGGCGGCGTGCGCCCGTGGTGGCTGCAGGGCTCGAGCGTGAGGTACACGGTGGCGCCGCGCGCCGCGCCGTTGGCCTGCGCCAGCGCCAGCACCTCGGCATGCGGTTCGCCGGCGCGGCGATGCCAGCCCTCGCCCACCACCTGCCGGTCGCGGACGATGACGCAACCCACCCGCGGATTCGGGGTCGTGGTCCACATGCCGAGCGCCGCCAGTTCGAGCGCGCGCGACATGTGCTGGTGATCGGCTTCGGTGAACATGGGGCGAGCGGCCTGCCTGGATCGTGGTCGGTTCCCGATTATCGCCGCTCGCGGCCGGGGCTAGAATCGCGCCACATCCCAACGAAACGACCGCAGCGCCGGCTGCGCACAGGAGCTCCAGTGACCGCGACGCCCGCCCCCATCGCCCGCCCAGGCGGCCAGATCCTTGCCGACGCCCTCGCCGTGCACGGCGTGGACACCGTGTTCGGCGTGCCCGGCGAGAGCTACCTGGCCGTGCTCGACGGCCTGTATCCGCATCGCGACAGCATCCGCTTCGTGATCTGCCGACAGGAGGGCGGCGCCGCCTTCATGGCCGACGCCTATGCGAAGCTCACCGGCAAGCCCGGCGTGCTGATGGTCACCCGCGGCCCGGGCGCCACCAATGCGTCGATCGGCATCCACGCGGCCTTCCAGGACTCCGTGCCCATGGTCGTGTTCGTGGGCCAGGTGGGCACCGACTTCATGGATCGCGAAGCCTTCCAGGAAGTGGACTACCGGCGGATGTTCGGCCAGATGGCCAAGTGGGTCGCGCAGATCGACCGCGCCGACCGGATTCCCGAATACGTGGCCCACGCCTTCCAGGTGGCCACCAGCGGGCGAATGGGCCCGGTCGTGCTGGCGCTGCCCGAGGACATGCTGGTGCAGCAGGCCACGGTGGCCGATGCGCGCCCGCACTCGCCGGTGCGCGCCTCGCCCGGCCCGGCGCAGCTCGAATCGTTCCGGAGCCTGCTGGCCGCGGCGCAGCGCCCGCTGCTGATGCTGGGCGGCACCGGCTGGACCCGACAGGCCTGCGACGACATCCGCGCCTTCGCCGAGGCCAACCGCCTGCCGGTCACCTGCGCGTTCCGCTACCAGGACCTGTTCGACAACCGGCATCCCAACTACGTGGGCGACGTCGGCATCGGCATCAATCCGAAGCTCGCCGCACAGGTGAAGGAATCGGACCTGGTCATCGCCATCGGCCCGCGCCTGGGCGAGATGACCACCTCGGGCTACACGCTGCTCGCGGTGCCGCGGCCGGCACAGAAGCTGGTCCACGTGCACGCGGGGGTCGACGAGCTGGGCACCGTGTACCAGGCCGACTTGATGATCGCCTCCGGCATGCCCGAGATCGCCGCCGCGCTGCGCGACGTGAAGGTGGAGTCCACCGCCTGGGCGGCCAGCGTGGGCGAAGCGCGTGCCCAGTACGAAGCCTGGCAGCGCCAGCCGCCGATCTACACGCCCGCCGGCGACAAGGCCGCCGAGGCGCCCGCGCTGAACCTGTGGGAGGTGGTGCAGACGCTCAAGCGCGTGGCTCCTGCCGACGCGATCATCACCAACGGCGCCGGCAACTTCGCCACCTGGGCCCATCGCTTCTGGCCCTACGCGGGGCTGCGCACCCAGCTGTCGACCACCTCGGGCGCCATGGGCTACGGCGTGCCGGCGGCGGTGGCCGCATCGATCGCCGCGCCCGATCGCACCGTGGTCTGCTTCGCCGGCGACGGCGACTTCCTGATGAACGGCCAGGAGCTGGCCACCGCCGCGCAGTACGACGGCGCGCTGGTGGTGATCGTGTTCAACAACGGCATGTACGGCACGATCCGGATGCACCAGGAACGCGAGTACCCGGCGCGCGTGCTGGGCACCGCCCTCGCCAACCCGGATTTCGCGAAGTACGGCGAGGCCTTCGGCGGCTTCGGCGCGCACGTGGCGCGCACCGAGGAATTCGAGCCGGCGCTGAAGGCGGCGCTGGCCTTCGCGCGCGAGAAGAAACGCCCGGCGATCATCGAGCTGAAGGTGGATCCGCAGGCGATCACGCCGAACCTGACGCTGGAGGCGATTCGGAGCGCGAAGCGGTAAAGGGGGGGCGGGCCGGAGGCGGAGTCCTTCTGCTTCCGGTCCGGTGCTGCGGCCCCCGCTTTGCGGGGGCTTCCCTCGCCTTCGTCGTCCGCGGCGGCTCGGGCGCAACTCGCGAGCCCTGTGGGCTCGCTCGAACAGCGCCCTCGCTGATCGCCGCTCCCTTCCGAAGTGCTCGGCTTGCACGAGGACCGGAAGCAGAAGGACTCCGCCTCCGGCCCTCTTCTAGCAGTCGGCGGATTGCGCGACAGGGCCATTGGATGTACGGTACGGCACCGTACAAGGAGATCCGCCATGAGCGCTGCCGTTGACCGTCTTGATCTGCGACTGAGCGCGGAGGACAAGGCGCGCATCCGCCGCGCTGCAGCCCTTCAGGGCATTGCTGTGGCGGCCTTCGTGCGGGAGGCCGCACTGCGTGAAGCGGAGGCCACCATCACTCGTTCGCCCAAGGCGCGGACTGGCAGCCTTGCCGCTGGCCTTCGCGGTCGAGCCACGGCGCGCATGAGCACGGACGAAATCATGCGGCTGACGCGCGGCGCATGAATCGCGTGCTTGTGGACGCCAACGTCCTGCTGGACGTGCTCACCGACGATCCGCACTGGTACGAATGGTCGGCAGCGCAACTCGATGCCTGCGCGGCGAAGGCGGAGTTGTGCATCAACCCGATCATTTACGCCGAAGTCTCGATCGGCTTCGCGCGCATCGAGCAGATCGACGAAGCCCTGCCGCCTGACACCTTCGCACGCCTTGAACTGCCCTGGGACGCTGCCTTCCTCGCGGGCAAGGCGTTCCTCCAGTACCGCCGGGCCAGTGGCAGCCGCACTTCACCGCTTCCGGATTTCTACATCGGCGCCCACGCTGCCGTCGAGGGCATGGCGCTGTTGACGCGGGACGCCAGGCGTTATCGCACCTATTATCCGAAACTGGAGTTGATTTGCCCGTAGTCGGCGGTGGTGCTTCGCCGAAACGTCACGAATCGAGCCTGTGCACTTGAATTGACCCGCACCTTCAACATGCGCGAAGCGAAGACACGTCTTTCGCGGCTCGTCCACGAGGCCGCGAGGGGGGAGCCGTTCGTCATCGCCAAGGCGGGAAAGCCGCTGGTGAAGGTCGTGCCGCTGGATACGCCGACCCCTGCCGAGGCTCGACGAATCGGCTTCTTGGCCGGCGAGATCGAGGTCCCGGACGACTTCGACACGATGGGTGACGACGAAATCCTCGCGCGCTTCAGCGCGCGGGATTAATGCCACCCGGTGTCACTCACTCGCTGGAGCGTTTGCGCCGCGCCCTGACCTCGAGCACCGCCTCGGCGAACTCGTCCACGTCCTCGAACTTCCGGTAGACCGAGGCGAAGCGCACGTAGGCGATCTTGTCGAGCTTCTTGAGCTCGCGCATGACCAGCTCGCCGATCTGCTCGCTGCCCACTTCGCGCAGGCCGAGACTCAGCAGCTTTTCCTCGATGCGGTGGATCGCGGCGTCGACCGCCTCGGCGCTGACCGGGCGCTTGCGCAGGGCCAGCGACATCGAGCTGCGCAGCTTGCGCCGGTCGAACTCGGTTCGGGTGCCGTTGCGCTTGACCACCGCCGGCAGGGCCAGTTCGATGCGCTCGTAGGTGGTGAAGCGCTTCTCGCAGTTCAGGCAGCGCCGGCGGCGGCGGATGCTGTCGCCTTCGTCGGACTCGCGGGTCTCGACGACCTGCGTGTCCGGGTGATCGCAGAAGGGGCAGCGCATCGCCGCCGGCCGTCAGCCGCCGTAGACCGGGAACTTGGCGGTCAGCTGGTCGACCTGCTCGCGGATCTGCGCGAGCTTGCCGGCGTCCTGCGGATTGTCCAGAACGTCGGCGATCAGGTGCCCCACCTGCGCGACCTCGTCCTCGCGGAATCCGCGGGTGGTCATCGCCGGCGTGCCGAGCCGGATCCCGCTGGTAACCATCGGCTTTTCCGGGTCGTTCGGGATCGCGTTCTTGTTGCAGGTGATGTGGGCCTCGCCTAGCACTTTCTCGGCTTCCTTGCCGGTGATCTTCTTGGCGCGCAGGTCGACCAGCATCAGGTGCGATTCGGTGCGGCCGGACACGATCCGCAGGCCGCGGTCGGTCAGCGTCTGGGCCAGCACGTTGGCGTTGGCCACCACCTGCTTGGCGTAGTCGCGGAAGGACGGCTGCAGCGCCTCGTGGAAGGCCACCGCCTTGGCGGCGATCACGTGCATCAGCGGGCCGCCCTGCAGGCCGGGGAAGATCGCCGAGTTGATCGGTTTCTCGTGCTGCTGCGGCATCAGGATGAAGCCGCCGCGCGGTCCACGCAGGCTCTTGTGCGTGGTGGAGGTGACGATGTCGGCGTGCGGCACCGGGTTCGGGTAGACGCCGCCGGCGATCAGGCCCGAGTAGTGGGCCATGTCGACCATCAGCAGCGCGCCGACGTCCTTCGCGACCTTGGCGAAGCGCGCCCAGTCGATGCGCAGGCTGTAGGCCGAGGCGCCGGCGATGATCAGCTTCGGCTTGTGCTCGTGCGCCTTGCGCTCCATGGCGTCGTAGTCGATGGCCTCGTTCTCGTCGAGTCCGTAGGACACCACGTTGAACCACTTGCCCGACATGTTCAGCGCCATGCCGTGGGTCAGGTGACCGCCCTCGGCGAGGCTCATGCCCATGATGGTGTCGCCGGGCTTCAGGAAGGCCAGGAACACGGCCTCGTTGGCCTGCGCGCCGGAGTGCGGCTGCACGTTGGCGCACTCGGCGCCGAACAGCTGCTTGATCCGGTCGATGGCCAGCTGCTCGGCCACGTCGACGAATTCGCAGCCGCCGTAGTAGCGCTTGCCGGGGTAGCCCTCGGCATACTTGTTGGTCAGCTGCGAACCCTGGGCCGCCATGACCGCCGGGCTCGCGTAGTTCTCGGAGGCGATCAGCTCGATGTGCGCCTCCTGGCGCTGGTTCTCGAGCCGGATCGCGTTCCAGAGTTCGGGGTCGGTTTGCGCGATGCCGTGCTTGCGGTCGAACATGACGTGAAATCCTCGAATGCAGCGCCCGGAAGGACGCAAAACCCGGGATTTTACGCGATCGGCCTCGGCCGCGCCCTGCGCGATGCCGCCGGTTCAGCCCCGGGCCTCGACGTCGTCGAGCGCGTCTTCCAGGTGGGCCACGTCGGCCCAGTCGAGCAGGCTGAAGCGCTCGCCGTCGAAGGCGATCCGGTTCAGGCTGGCGTTGAGCAGGTCGTGGCCGCGCGGCGCGTCGAGCGGCAGTCCGGCCGCGATCCGGAAAGCGCAGTCGAGCACGCCGCCGTGCGCGACCGCCACGACCGTGGCCGAAGGGTAGCGTCCGGCCAGCCCGCGCAGTGCCCGCTCGACCCGGGCGTGGAAGGCGCGCAGCGACTCGCCGCCCCCCGGCAGCTCGAAGTCCGGCTCGCGGGCGCGCCAGCGGGCCCAGGCCTCGACCTCCTGCTGCGCGAGCTCGTCGTGGGTGCGTCCCTCGAAGGCGCCGTAATTGCGCTCGCGCAGCGCCGGATCGGCGTGCAGCGGCAGGCCGAGCGAGCGCGCGATCGGCTCGGCGGTCTGCGCGGCCCGCGACAGGTCGCTGGTGTACACCGCGGCGATCCGCTCGCGCTCGGGGTCCGAAGCGAGCCGCCGGCCGGTCAGTTCGGCCTGGCGCCGGCCCTCGTCGTTGAGCGGGATGTCGATCTGGCCCTGGAAGCGACGGTCGAGGTTCCAGTCGGTGACGCCGTGGCGAACCAGGACGATCGTGGTGAGGCCCGCCGTCATTGGCCGGCCAGCCGCGGGTTCAGCGTGTAGGTGCCGGTGACGGACGCCTGGCCGAGCTTGTGGTGCTCGATCACCTTGCGCGCGTCGGCGCCGCCGAAGCGGCCCATCAGCGGCAGGCGCGCCACGTCGAGCGCGTAGACGGTGAACACGTAGTGGTGGACGAGCGAATCGTTCCACGGCGGGCAGGGGCCGTCGTAGCCGAAGTAGTCGCCCGACATGTCGGGGTCGCTGTCGAACCAGGCGGTGTAGTCGTTGATGCCCTGGCGCGCGCCGTGGCGGGCCGCCGGGCCCATCTTCCCCTTGGGCGTGACCTTGTCGGAGAACTCGCCTGCGGCGATCGAGGTGACGGTGACCGGCAGATCCACCAGCACCCAGTGGAAGAAGTCCACCCGCTTGAGGGTGGACGGGATCTCGCGGTCTTCCTGGTTGACGTCCTCGGGGCTGCTCGGCACGTCGCGGTCGTGGCAGACGATCGCGAACGAGCGCGTGCCCACCGGCGCCTCGCTCCAGGCCAGGTGCGGATTGCGGTTGGCCGACAGTGCGACCCGGGACTTCGGGTCGATCTTGCAGAAGGCGAATTCCTCGGGGATGGGCGACCCGTCGGCGAAGGACTCACTGACCAGTTTCATCGCGATGCTCCAGGGGAGGGAAGAGTCGGTGTCGAGACTAGGCCGAGGGCTTCCCGGCAGTCAAGGCGAGGGGTTTCGGTCGGTGCCGGCCTCCCGCGCCGGGCTGCGCAGCCACAGCGTGACCGGACCGTCGTTCACCAGCGAGACCTTCATGTCGGCGCCGAAGCGGCCGGTCTCGACCACCGGGTGCAGGCCGCGCAGCCGGGCCACGAAGGTCTCGTAGAGCCGGCGCCCCTCGTCGGGTGCCGCCGCACCGGTGAAGCCCGGGCGGTTGCCCGAGGCGGTGTCGGCGGCCAGCGTGAACTGCGAGACCACCAGCAGGCCGCCGGCGAGGTCCTGCACGCTGCGGTTCATCCGTCCGGCCTCGTCGCCGAAGCAGCGCAGCCTGAGCAGGCGTTGCGCGAAGCGATCGAGATCGGCCTCGGCGTCGCCGCGCTCGGCGCAGAAGAAGACCAGCAGGCCGGGGCCGATCGCGCCGACGGTGTCGCCGTCGATCCGCACCGCGGCCTCGGTCACGCGCTGGATCAGCGCGAGCATCGAGCGAGCGCTACACGGTTATCGAGCATCGGGCGAGCGCTCCACGGTGATCGAGCATCAGGCGAGCGCTCCGCGGGGTCCGGGCATCAGGCGAGCGTCACCCGCGCGAAGCGCCGCTTGCCGACCTGCACCACGTAGGTTCCGGCCGCGAGCTTCAGCCCCTTGTCCTCGATGCGCTGCCCGTCGATGCGCACGCCGCCCTGCTCGAGGTTGCGCATCGCGTCGGAGGTCGACGACACCAGCCCGGCCTGCTTGAGGAGCTGCGCGACGCCCAGCGGCGCGCCGGACAGGCTCACCTCGGGCATGTCCTCGGGCAGCGCGCCCTGGCGGAAGCGCGCCTCGAAGTCGGCCAGCGCCTGCTCCGCCGCGGCTTTCGAGTGGAAGCGCGCGACGATCTCCTGGCCGAGCATCACCTTGGCGTCGCGCGGGTTGCGGCCCGCCGCGCACTCGGCCCGCAGCGCCGCGATCTCGCTCATCGGCCGGAAGGACAGCAGCTCGAAGTACTTCCACATCAGCTCGTCGGAGATCGACATCAGCTTGCCGAACATCTCGCCCGGCGCCTCGGTGATCCCCACGTAGTTGCCCTTGGACTTGGACATCTTCTCGACGCCGTCCAGCCCCTCGAGCAGCGGCATGGTCAGGATGCACTGCGGCTCCTGGCCGTACTCGCGCTGCAGCTCGCGGCCCACCAGCAGGTTGAACTTCTGGTCGGTGCCGCCGAGCTCGATGTCGGACTTCAGCGCGACCGAGTCGTAGCCCTGCATCAGCGGATAGAGCAGCTCGTGGACCGAGATCGGCACGCCCGAGCGGAAGCGCTTGGTGAAGTCGTCGCGCTCGAGCATGCGGGCCACCGTGTACTTCGCGGCCAGCTGGATCATGCCGCGCGCGCCCAGCGGATCGGACCACTCGGAGTTGTAGCGGATCTCGGTCTTCTCGCGGTCGAGCACCAGCGCGGCCTGCTCGAAGTAGGTCTTCGCGTTCTGCTCTATCTGCTCGCGGGTGAGCGGCGGCCGGGTGGCGTTGCGCCCGGACGGGTCGCCGATCATCGCGGTGAAGTCGCCGATCAGGAAGATCACCGTGTGGCCGAGGTCCTGCAGCTGGCGCATCTTGTTCAGGACCACGGTGTGGCCGAGGTGCAGGTCGGGCGCGGTCGGGTCCAGGCCCAGCTTGATCCGCAAGGGCCGGCCGTCGGCCTCGCTGCGGGCCAGCTTGGCCACCCACTCGGACTCGACCAGGAGCTCGTCGCAGCCGCGCTTGGTGACGGCCAGCGCCTCGCGCACGCCCTGGCTGGGCTCGGCATGGCCGCCCTCCCCGGCGCTGCCGGTCGGGCTCGCGCCGCCGTCCGTCGTCAGGCATTGCCTGACCTGAGCCATTTTCTCGGTCTTGTCGCCCATAATTCGAATCGATTCCGGTAATATTTCCGCTTTGCCGAGTCCGGGCAGCGGTGCGGGGATCGCACGTGCCGTTTTGTGTCGACGGACCGAGGTTCGGATTCTAACGAACAGATGAGATGACCCGAGTTACCGATCCCCGCTTCAACAAGGTCGCCATCGCGGTGGCCGTCACGCTCACCTTCGCAGCCGTCACCGCCTTCGGTGTCGCGCCACTCGGCGAAGCCCAGCTCCCCAGTCCCGAAACCATCGTCGAATCGGTCTCGCTCGAGCCCGAAGTGGCCGAGGTCGGCGACCGCTTCGTCCAGACCGAGCGCATCCGCCGGGGCGAAACCGTGCCCTCGCTGCTCGAGCGGCTGGGCGCGGCCGACGCCGAGTTCCTGAAGTTCGCGGCCAGCGACCCGGTTGCCCGCCGCATGCTGCAGCTCTACGCCGGCCGCTCGGTCACCGCCGAGGTCGACGGCATGGGCCGGGTGCAGTCGCTGCAGTACCGCTACGGCAGCCTGGTCATCGAAGGCCGCGAGAACGCCACCCGCCTCACGATCCGCCGGCAGGGCGATGCCTTCGTGGCGGTCGACGAGCCGGTGCCGCTGGACCGGCACACCGCCATGGCGGCGGTGACCATCAATTCCTCGCTGTTCGCCGCCACCGACGCAGCGGGCATCCCCGATGCGATCGCCTCCAAGGTGGCCGACATCCTGGATGGCGAGATCGATTTCCGCCGCGACCTGCGGCGCGGCGCCGAACTGCGCGTGGTCTACGAAACCGTTCGCGAGGCCGACAGCCTCGAGGGGCCGGTCGGCGCCCGCGTGCTGGCGGTGCAGCTGATCAACGACGGCAAGCGCCACGAGGCGCTCTGGTTCGAGCGCGAGAACGACGGCAAGGGCGAGTTCTTCGGATTCGACGGCCGCAGCATGAAGCGCAGCTTCCTGCGCAGCCCGATCGAGTTCAGCCGCGTCAGCTCGGGCTTCTCCAATGCCCGCCAGCACCCGGTGTTCGGCGACGTGCGGGCCCACAAGGGCACCGACTTCGCTGCCCCCTCGGGCACGCCGGTCCGCGCCTCGGGCAATGGCGTGGTCGATTTCGCCGGCCAGCAACGCGGCTACGGGAACGTGGTCATCCTCGAGCATCGCAATGGCGTGCAGACGCTCTACGCGCACCTGCGCGGCTTCGCCTCGGGCCTGAAGAAAGGCGACAAGGTCGATCAGGGCGAGATCATCGGCTACGTGGGCGCCACCGGCTGGGCCACCGGCCCGCACCTGCACTACGAGTTCATGGTGAACGGCCAGCAGATGGACCCGATGAAGGTCGCGATGCCCGACTCCGAGCCGCTGTCGCCGGCCGAGCGCGCGCGCTTTGCCGCGCACGCCGAGCAGACCTCGGTCCAGATGGCGCAGCTCGACCCGCTCCGGCTGGCCGCCCGCTTCGAGTGAGCCCCGCGGTCCGGCTCTGCGCCGGGCTGATGTCCGGAACCAGCGTCGACGCGGTCGACGGCGCGCTGGTCGAATTCCCGATCGAGCCGCGGGTCGATCATCGAGCCGATCTTCGGTCCGGTTTTCCCGCCGACCCGCCCCCCGTACCTGGGGCGGCAGCCCGGACAGCGCCCCGCACCCTGGCCTTCTGCTCGCGGCCGATTCCCCCGGCCTTGCGCGAGCAACTCCAGTCGCTCCAGCAACCCGGCCCCGACGAGCTGTCCCGCGCGGCCCTCGCGGCCAATGCGCTGGCCGCCCTGTACGCCGAGGTCAGTGCGGATCTCCTGGCGGCGGCGGGCGTCGGGCGCGCAGCGGTTGCCGCGATCGGCGCCCATGGTCAGACGGTGCGCCACCGCCCCGACCTGGGCTACACGATCCAGTTGCTCAACCCCGCCCGGCTCGCCGAGCTGGCCGGCATCCCGGTCGTGGCCGACCTGCGCAGCGCCGACGTGGCGGCCGGCGGCCAGGGCGCCCCGCTGGCGCCCGGCTTCCACGCCACCGTGTTCGCCCATCCGACGCTCAGGCGGGCGGTCGTCAACCTGGGCGGCATCGCGAACGTGAGCCTGCTGGAGGCGGGCGCGGCTCGGCCGGACGGGGATCTCGAGGGTCGGGCAGACGACAACCGGGAGGCCCGGCCGGTCGTGGGATTCGACACCGGCCCGGCGAACACGCTGCTCGACCTCTGGTGCGAGCGCCACACCGGCCAGCCCTACGACCGCGACGGTGCCTGGGCCGCGGGCGGCCGGGTGCTGCCCCCCTTGCTCGCCTGCCTGCTGGACGAGCCCTACTTCCGCGCGCCGCCGCCCAAGAGCACCGGGCGCGACCTGTTCGAGGCGGGCTGGCTGGCGCGCAAGCTCGCCCAGTCGGGCACCACGAGCGCCGACCCGAGGGACATCCAGGCCACGCTGGCCGAGCTGACCGCCGTCACCGTGGCCGAGCCCTGCCTGGCTTTCGGCGCGCGGGAAATCCGGGTGTGCGGGGGCGGCGCGCGCAATGCGGACCTGATGGCGCGGCTGGCGGCCCGGATGCCGGGCGTTCCTGTGTCGGACACCGGCGGACTGGGAATCGACCCTCAGGCGGTGGAGGCCACGGCCTTTGCCTGGCTGGCCCACCGGCACCTGGCCGGCCTGGCGGGCAATCTGCCGTCGGTGACCGGCGCCAGCGGCCCGCGGGTGCTGGGCGCGCTGTGGCCAGCCGGTGCCGCGGCAAGCGGCACCGAGCGGGTCAGGTGATGAAGTGAATAAGACGCTGACAGGAATCAGGCGCTGAACGAAGAGCCGCAGCCGCAGGTGGTGCTGGCGTTGGGATTCTTGATCACGAACTGGGCGCCTTCGAGGTCTTCCTTGTAGTCGATCTCGGCGCCGACCAGGTACTGGTAGCTCATCGCGTCGATCAGCAGGGTGACCCCGTTCTTCTGCATGACGGTGTCGTCTTCGTTCGTTTCTTCGTCGAAGGTGAAGCCGTACTGGAAGCCCGAGCAGCCGCCGCCCTGCACGAACACGCGCAGCTTCAGGGCGTCGTTGCCCTCTTCCTCGATCAGCTGGCGGACCTTGTCGGCCGCGCTGTCGGTGAACAGGAGAGGAGCCGGCATTTCGGCGACAGCGTTCATTCGTGGATCTCCGTGAATTACGACGATTGTAGAGGCGACGCCCTGCGGTGACGACGGGATAACCCCGTCATCGACGCGGATCAGGGCAGCAACGCGGCCTGTCAGGGCAGCACCGGCAGCTGGGTCAGCCCGGTGTCTTCCGGCAGGCCGAACATCAGGTTCATCACCTGCACGCCCTGCCCCGACGCGCCCTTGACCAGGTTGTCCTCGACCACCAGCACGATCAGCAGGTCGCTGCCGGCCGGCCGGTGCACCGCGATCCGCACCATGTTCGAGGCCCGCACCGAGCGGGTTTCGGGCGTGGAGCCGGCGGGCATCACGTCGACGAAGGGTTCGCCGGCAAAACGCTCCTCGTAGAGCTTCTGGAAGTCGACCCCGGCCCCGGCCGGCGTGAGCCGCGCGTAGAGCGTGGAGTGGATGCCGCGGATCATCGGCACAAGGTGGGGCGTGAACTGAAGGCTCACCGGTTTGCCGGCGATCGCGCCCAGGCCCTGCGCGATTTCTGGCGCATGCCGGTGGCCGGCCACGCCGTAGGCCTTGAAGTTGTCCGAGGCCTCGGCCAGCAACGTGTGCACCTCGGCCTTGCGGCCGGCGCCCGACACGCCCGACTTGCAATCGGCGATCAGCGTGCTGCGCTCGACGAGATCCCCGCCCGCGGCGGCCACGGCCTTCGGGTCGAGCACCGGCAGCCAGCCCAGCTGCACCGAGGTGGGGTAGCAGCCCGGCAGGCCGATCACCCGCGCCTTGCGGATCGCGTCGCGATTGACTTCGGGCAGGCCGTAGACCGCCTCGGCCAGGATGTCCGGGCAGCTGTGCGGCATCTTGTACCAGCGCTCGAACTCGGCCGTGTCCTTCAGCCGGAAGTCGGCGGCCAGGTCGATGACCTTGACGCCGGCGGCGAGCAGCTCGGGCGCCTGGGCCATGGCCACGCCGTGCGGCGTGGCGAAGAACACCACGTCGCACTCGGCGAGCGGCGCGCTGGCCGGGTCGGTGAAGGCGAGATCCACGCGGCCGCGCAGCGAGGGGTACATCTCGGAAACCGGCATGCCGGTCTCCTTGCGCGAGGTGATGGCCATCAGCTTCACCTGCGGGTGCTGGGCGAGCAGCCGCAGCAGCTCCACGCCGGTGTACCCGGTACCGCCTACGATTCCGACCTTGATCATCGCTGACTCCCTATCCAACCCGTCTGCTCACTCGATCCGTTGGCTCTCACGATCGCCTCGTTTCGTCGATCGAATTCCTGCCTCGACCGATTGTCCGCGAATCCCCGGCGCGATGGCTACGCCCGGAAACCAAAGGACAGCAAACGAAACGTCGGAGAAACGAAAAAAAGCCGCCTGCGGAAGCAAGGCGGCTTTCCATCCGGGCGCCGGCCGCTTCCGCAACACGAAGCGCCCGGACCCGCGGAGACCGAAGTCTCCGATCAGCGCTTCGAGAACTGCTTGCGGCGTCGCGCCTTGTGCAGACCGACTTTCTTGCGCTCGACCTCGCGCGCGTCGCGCGTGACCAGACCGGCCGCCGACAGCGCGGGCTTCAGGGTCTCGTCGTAGTCGATCAGCGCGCGGGTGACGCCATGGCGCACCGCGCCGGCCTGGCCGGACTCGCCGCCACCGTGCACGTTGACCTTGATGTCGAAGGCCTCGAGGTTGGCGGTCAGCTCGAGCGGCTGGCGCACGACCATGCGGCCGGTCTCGCGGGCGAAGTATTCGTCGAGCGGCTTGCCGTTGACGACGAACTTGCCCGAACCCTTCTTGATGAACACCCGCGCGACCGAGGTCTTGCGGCGGCCGGTGCCGTAGTAGTAATCGCCGATCATCGCGTCAAACCTCCAGAACCTTCGGCTGCTGAGCCGTATGCGGATGCGTGGGCTCGGCGTAGACCTTGAGCTTCTTGATCATCGCGTAGCCGAGCGGGCCCTTCGGCAGCATGCCCTTGACCGCCTTCTCGAGCGCGCGGCCCGGGAAACGCGACTGCATCTTGCCGAACGTGGTTTCGGTGATACCGCCGGGGTAGCCGCTGTGGCGGTAGTACTTCTTGTCTTCGTTCTTGGCGCCGGTGACGCGCAGCTTGCCCGCGTTCACGACGACGATGAAGTCGCCGGTGTCCACGTGCGGCGTGTACTCGGGCTTGTGCTTGCCGCGCAAGCGCAGCGCGATCTCGGCGGCCAGACGGCCGAGCACCTTGTCGCTGGCGTCGATGACGAACCAGTCGCGCTTCACTTCATGCGGCTTGGCGGAAAACGTCTTCATGACTTCTCTCTCGGGGAACCCGCCGGACGACCGCGACGCCAACGACCTTGACGCCACCAACACCTTCGCCCTGCGAATCGAATTCAGCCGCCCAGACGGCGGAAAGCTTTAAATTATAGCGGCTAACCTGCCGGCGCGTCAAAGGGCTGCGTGCGCCGCCTGCGGCGACGCGCTGCGGGACCCTTTTCCGCGCCTGCGACAGGCAAAAAAAAGCCCGAACGCTCGGCTCGGGCTTAATCCACCAAAGGAGGAGGGTGGAGGAGACATCGGGGGTCGCCGTGGGCGACCGATGGAGCAACTATAGAGCAGCGCATGCTGCAATGCAAGAGAAAATGTTGCGACGCCGCAATCCGGCCCGACAGGTCGAACGAAGCAGGCGTGAAATTATTATTTAAATAAATCAATAGCATAGAGAAGCCGCTCCGAGGCAGGCTCGAATTGCGGTACGCGTTTTCCACAATACGACAGGTCGGTTCGCTCGTCGAAAACGAAATTCGCCGCGGATGCTGCATAGCAAAAGCGGAACGCCACCCTCCCCGGCCTTAGAATCCCTGCTCCGCGAACCCGCCCACCAGGAGCCCTGAGCATGGATTGCACGGTCAGATGGACCGGCCCGAGCGGCATGACCTTCGTTGCCGAGA
>MEEC01000013.1 GCA_001724315.1 Lautropia sp. SCN 70-15
CGCTCGCTGCTGCGCCAGCCGCGGCTGCTGGTCTTCGACGAGGCCACGTCGGCGCTGGACTCGCTGACCGAGGAGCAGATCACCGAGACCGTGCGCCGGATCGCGAGCGAGAAGGAGCGGATCACGATCATGATCGCCCACCGCCTGTCCACGATCATGCACGCCGACACGATCCACGTGCTGGAGATGGGGCGCATCGTGGAGAGCGGCGCCCACGACGACCTGGTGGCCCGCAAGGGGCTGTACTACGCGATGTGGCGCCAGCAGATCGGCGAGCGGCCCGGGCCTCCCGAGCCGCAGCGCGACTCGCTCGAGCCGCCGCCCGACTGATTCTTTGCTTATTCGCTTCCCGCACTTGCTCGCCTGACCGCTCGTCGCCCCCTAGTCTTCGCGGCTTCCTCCGATTCCTCGAAAACAAGGGAGCCACGAGATGGCCCATCCTGCCCCGCAGGCGTTGCGTTCGCCATTGCAGCGCGCGCTGTCGCTGCTTCGACCCTCACCGGTGTCCGAAAGGACCCCCATCGCGCGCGGCGCCGACGCTTCGTCCGCCCATGCGCGCGGCATCGAGCTCGCCGACCGCGCGCCGGACCGGGAGGCGCGGCAGCATCCCGAAGGCTTCATTTGCCTGGAGTCCGTTTCGAAAGTCTATCCGGGCCGCCATGGGGGGCCGGCCGTCGCCGCCCTCGACGGCGTCGACCTGTCCGTGGCGCGCGGCGAGATCGTGGGCGTCATCGGCCGCAGCGGGGCCGGCAAGTCGACCCTGATCCGGCTCGTCAACGGGCTGGAGAAGCCGACCTCGGGCCGGGTCGTCGTCGACGGCATCGACGTCGGCGCGCTCGACGAGCGGGCGCTGGGGCCGGCGCGCCGCTCGATCGGCATGATCTTCCAGCACTTCAACCTGCTGTCCTCGCGCACCGTCTTCGACAACGTGGCGCTGCCCCTCGAGATCCTCGGCGCCGACCGTGCCGGCATCCGGCGCCGCGTCGAGCCGCTGCTCGACATGGTCGGCCTGGCCGACAAGCGCGACCGCTATCCGGCCGAGCTGTCGGGCGGCCAGAAGCAGCGCGTCGGCATCGCGCGCGCGCTGGCGACCGAACCCAAGGTGCTGCTGTCCGACGAGGCGACCTCGGCGCTCGACCCGGAGACCACCGCGTCGATCCTCGACCTGCTCGCCGGCATCCAGCGCGAGCTGGGCCTCACGATCCTGATGATCACGCACGAGATGGCGGTGATCCGGCGGATCGCCCATCGGGTCGCGGTCATCGACGGCGGCCGCATCGTCGAGCAGGGCACGGTCGCCGACGTGTTCGCCGCACCGTCGCATGCCACGACGCGCAGCTTCCTCGGCGCGGAGACCGGCCGCAGCGTGCCGGCCTGGATCGCCGAGCGACTGCAGCAGGCGCCGGTCGAGGGCGGCAAGGCCGTGCTGCGGATCGTGTTCCGCGGCGAGCACGCCACCGATCCCGTGCTGTCGCAGCTCTCGCGCGAGCTCGGCATCGACGTGAACATCCTGTCGGGCTCGATCGAGCGCATCGCCGGACAGCCCTTCGGGATCCTGCTGGTTGCGCTTCCCGGAGGCGCCGAGGCGCTCGCGCGCGCGACCGGCTTCCTCGCCGACCGCGAGCTTCACACCGAGGTGATCGGCCATGTCCGCTGAACTGCTGCAACTGATCCTGAATGCCGCGCTCGAGACGCTCTGGATGGTCGCGGTCTCCGGAGGCATCGCGATGGCGCTCGGCCTGCCGCTCGGCGTCTTCCTCGCCACCAGCGGCCGGGGGGAGCTTTTCGCCGCGCCGCTGGCCAACCGGCTGCTGGGCCTCGTCGTCAACGTCACGCGCTCCACGCCCTTCATCATCCTGGTGGTCGCGATCATCCCGTTCACCCGGCTCGTCGCCGGCACCTCGATCGGGACCAACGCGGCGATCGTTCCGTTGACCGTCGCCGCCACGCCGTTCATCGCGCGACTCATCGAGACGGCGATCCGCGAGGTCGACCCGGGCCTGGTCGAGGCCGCGCGCGCGATCGGCGCGCGTCCGCTGCAGATCGTGACCAAGGTGCTGATCCCCGAGGCGGTCCCGACCATCGTGCTCAGCATGACGCTGGCGATCGTCAGCCTGATCGGCTTCTCGGCGATGGTCGGGGCGGTCGGCGGCGGCGGCCTCGGCGACCTCGGCATCCGCTACGGCTACCAGCGCTTCATGCCCGAAACGATGGCGGTCGTCGTCGTCGTGCTGGTTGCGCTCGTCCAGGCGGTCCAGTCCGCGGGCGAGCGGCTCGCGCGCCGTCTCAACAGGCGGATTCGACACGCCTGAGCCAGGGCCCGCCATATCCGTGCTGTCTTTCTCCTCCATCCCACAAGGAACATAGAAGATGAACACCAGGAACCGGGCGCGCCGCGCCCTTCTCTCGCTCGCCGCTGCAGGCACCGCCCTGCTCGCCCTTCCGCTCGCCGCGCCCGCGCTGGCGCAGGACAAGCCGATCCGCGTCGGCGTGACCGCCGGCCCGCACGCCGAGATCATGGAGGTCGTGAAGAAGGTCGCCGCCGAGCGCGGCTTCCGGATCCAGGTGGTCGAGTTCACCGACTACGTGATCCCGAACCAGGCGCTGGCTGCTGGCGAGACCGAGGCCAACTCCTTCCAGCACGAGCCCTACCTGAAGAACCAGCTCTCGAAAACCAACTGGAAGCTGGCCAAGGTCGCCTACACGATCTCCTCGCCGATGGGCTTCTACTCGAACAAGTACAAGCGCTTCGACGACCTGCCGAGCGGCGCGCGGGTGGCGATCCAGAACGACCCCACCAACGGCGCGCGCTCGCTGCAGCTGCTGCACAACAACGGCATCGTCAAGCTGCGCGACCCGAAGAACGTGACCGCCAGCGTCGCCGACATCGTGGAGAATCCGAAGAAGCTTAAGTTTGTCGAACTCGATGCCGCCCAGCTCGCGCGCTCGATCCCCGACGTCGACGCCGCCGCGGTCAACAACAACTACGCGGTTCAGGCCGGCCTGAACCCGGCCAGGGACACGATCCTGGCCGAGCCGGCCGACAACCCCTGGGTCAACATCATCGCGGTGCGCGAGGCCGACAAGGACCAGCCCTGGGTCGCCAGGCTGGTCGAGGCGTACCGCTCGGAGCCGGTGAAGCAGTTCATCGACCAGCGCTTCAAGGGCACCTACCAGGCGACCTGGTAACGGCGCCATACTGCAATTCATGGGCGGGTCGTCGCGCCACGCGGCGACGCCCCCGCACCCGGAGACCGAAGATGAAAGTCGACAACGTCCTGCAGACCATCGGCAACACGCCGCACATCCGCATCCAGCGCCTGTTCGGCCGAGGGCGCGAGGTCTGGATCAAGTCCGAGCGGGCCAATCCCGGCGGGTCGATCAAGGATCGCATCGCGCTGTCGATGGTCGAGGATGCCGAGCGCTCCGGCACGCTGAAGCCGGGCGGAACGATCATCGAGCCGACATCGGGCAACACCGGCATTGGCCTGGCGATGGTGGCCGCAGTCAAGGGCTACAGGCTGGTGCTCGTGATGCCCGACAGCATGTCGATCGAGCGGCGCCGGCTGATGCTCGCCTACGGCGCCAGCTTCGAGCTGACGCCTCGCGCCCTGGGCATGCAGGGCGCGATCGACAGGGCGCGCGAAATGGTCGCCGCAACGCCCGGCGCCTGGATGCCGCAGCAGTTCGACAATCCGGCGAACATTGAGGGGCACGCCCGCACGACAGCCCGAGAGATCCTCGCCGATTTCCCCGGCGGCATCGACGCGCTGGTGACCGGCGTGGGCACCGGCGGCCACCTGACCGGCTGCGCGCGGGTCCTCAAGACCGCCTGGCCGAAGCTGAAGGTGTTCGCGGTCGAGCCGGTGGCCTCGCCCGTGATCTCCGGCGGGGCGGCAGCGCCGCACCCGATCCAGGGCATCGGCGCCGGCTTCATCCCGGCGAACCTGGACACCGCGCTTCTCGACGGCGTGATCCAGGTCGACGCCGAGGACGCCCGCGAAATGGCGCGCCGCTGCGCCCGCGAGGAAGGCCTGCTGGTGGGCATCTCCTCGGGCGCCACGCTGGCCGCGATCGCCCAGAAACTGCCCGAGCTGGCGGCGAACGCCACGGTGCTCGGCTTCAACTACGACACCGGCGAGCGCTACCTGACGGTCGAGGGCTTCCTGCCGGCCTGAGCCGCCGCGCCGGCCGGGGCATGTCGCCGGCGAATGTAAAACGGCCACCGGCTGTGTAATCCGAAGTAACGGTGCGAGGCATTGCGGGGCGGCCGCGAGATCATCGCTGAACTTCTCGAAGGAGTCCCACGGATGAAGGCCAGCAAGCTCGTTTCCGCCATGACCGCCGCCGCGCTCGCCCTAGGCTCGGTCGGCGCGATCGCCCAGCCGCGCGGCGAGCAGCCGCGTCAGTACCAGGACGATCGCCGCGGCCCGCCGAGCCGGGCAGACCAGCCCAGGCGGCCCGACGCACGCGACCAGAATCGCTACGAGCGGCGCGAGCGGGAGCAGCGCCAGTTCCGCGAGCATCGCCGCGACGAATACCGACGCGACGACCGCTACCGCGGTGACGCTCGCCCGGGGTATCGACCCGGGCCGCCGCCGCATGCGAGCCGCCCGGGCCCGCCGCCGCATTCCAATGCCGGCGGCCGCGGCGCCGGCCCGCGCCACGACATCTACCGCGGCGCGCGCCTGCCGACCTACTACCGCACGCCGCACTACGTGGTGCAGGACTGGCGCTATCACCGCCTGCCGGCGCCGCCGCGCGGCCACTACTGGGTGCAGGTCGGCGCCGACTACCTGCTGGTGGCGATCGCCACCGGGATCATCGTGCAGCTGATGCTCGGGTACTGAGGCTCGGCTACCTTGGCCCGGCTCCCGAGCCGGGCCGGCACGCGTTCTAGTCGATGCCGACGATCTTGTGCGTCTGCAGGCTCAGCCGCCAGCGCGGATGAGCCAGGCAGTACGCGATCGCGGCCCGCGTGTTCGCTTCCTGGTCCGGGCCGTCCATCGGCTGCAGGAAGAAATGCGTGAAGCCCAGCGACTCGAAGCGCTCGGGCATCGCCAGCGGCTGGGGGTAGACGAGCTTGAGCTCGTCGCCCTCGGTCAGCACCACCGGCGCGCCGGCCTTGGGGCTCACGCAGATCCAGTCCAGGCCCTTCGGGGCCGGCTGGGTGCCGTTGGTTTCCACCGCCATCTCGAAGCCCTCGGCGTGCAGCGCGTCGATCAGCGGCTCGTCGAGCTGCAGCAGCGGCTCGCCGCCGGTGCAGACCACGTAGCGCCTGCCCGAGTCGTCGTCGGCCGGCCACTTCGCGGCGATCGCCCGCGCGAGCTCGGCGGCGGTGCGGAACTTGCCGCCGCCCTGCCCGTCGGTGCCCACGAAATCGGTGTCGCAGAAGGTGCAGACGGCGTCGGCGCGGTCTTCCTCGCGCCCGCTCCACAGGTTGCAGCCAGAAAAGCGGCAGAACACCGCGGGCCGGCCCGCCTGCGCGCCCTCGCCCTGCAGCGTGTAGAACATCTCCTTGATGCTGTAGGTCATACCGGCAGCGCGGGGCCTTCTTCGCCCCACGACAGGATCGCGCCGCTGCCGCGCGTTTCGTACAGGTCGATCCGGTCGAGCGCCGGCAACACCGGCAGCGCGCGATCGCGGATCCACTGGGCCAGGCTGGCCGGGTCGTTGTCCTCCACGCCCGGCAGCTCGTGCAGCGGCTGGTGGTCCAGGTCGCGGAAGATCGGGTCGAACAGCGCCTTGACGTCGCCGAAGTCCACCGTCCAGCCGCGCACCTCGTCCAGCGGCGCGCACAGGTGCAGGCGCAGGTTGTAGGTGTGGCCGTGGATGCGCCGCCGCGCATCGCCCTCGGGGGCGCGACGCAGCCTCAGCGAGCTGTCCAGGCTCAGCTCCTTCCAGATCCGGTAGTGGCGCCCGTCGTAGTGCGCCCCGCAGGTCGCGGTCTCGTACACCGTCACCCACGACAGCTCGGGCAATTGCGGCTTCAGGCGCTCCCAGATCCAGGCCCCGATGATCTCGCTGGTCGGGTTCTCCAACCCAGGGATGTCGTTCAGGCAGGCGTGGTGGAACTGCGCGTGGATCGGCGCCCAGCAGGCGTCGAGGTGGTCGTAGTCGATGCCCAGGTCGCGCGCGCCCAGGTCCTGGTCGGCGTGCAGGATCACCTCGAAACCGTGGCCGTGCATGCGCCCGCACTTGTGGCCCGCCGGCACGCCGGTGAGCTGATGCGCGGCCTCGAACACGTAGCGGCGCCAGACGTGGGCGTGGTCCCTGGCGTCGAGGTCCACCCCGCTGTGCAGCGTGCTCTGGATGCCGACCTGCTCCAGGCCGGGCACACCGGCGCCCGAACCACCCGAACCCGAGGCCTCGAGCCGCGCTCGGATCCAGCGCGCCAGGTTCTCGTCGGTGGGATGGGCGACCTGCTCGTTGAGCAGCGCATAGTCGAGCGGCGCGATCGCCTCGGACAGCCGCGCGCGCAGGTCGTCGACCTCGCCGCCGGGGAAGGAAGCCCAGCCCTGCGGCAGGCGCGCGCGGACCTTGGCCAGGAAGCTGTGGCCGTGCAGGCGGCGCGAGCGATGGCCTTCCGGCAGGACGTCGATCCGGCAGGCGGACTCGAAGCCGGCGGCGGCCACGTGGAGGAGGTGATCGGGCATGAGTTGCGACAGGCAGGCAATCCGGGATTTTACCGGGGCAGCCCGGCGCGAGGCCCTCCGACCGCCAGCGGTCGGCCGCAAGACGCCCCTCGGCGGGCTGGACGCCCTGCTCCGGGCTCGTGCGATTAGTTTTGGCGAAACGCGGCTCGCAAGGCAGGAAGTCACGAGATGTCCCGGACACGACACGCAATTCGGCGCCATTCGCTGGGCCACGCCAGCTGCGCCGTCCAGCTCCTGGCAGGCGCCGGCCTGCTGACCCTGATGCCGTCGGTGATGGCGGAATCTCCGTTCACCCAGGCGCTCCAGTACGCCCAACCCCTGACGTGGGTGATGCTCGCTGCCGGCGCCGGCGTGCTGCTCGCGCAACGCTGGCTGGGCGGCAGGCGCGCCCCCAGCGTCGGCATCGCCGAGTCGGGCCGCGATCGTTCGTGCGAGCAGGCGGCAGCGAGCGCCACGCGCTCGAGCCCCGCGCGCCTGGACTCCGGCCTGCTGAGGCGGATTCCCGAGCATGGCTTCGAGGCGGTGATCGAGGCCCTGCTCGAACGGTCGGGCTACCGGGTCCGGTCCCGCAGCCCGCATCCCGACGGCGGCGTGGATGTCGGGCTCGCCCCTCGCGGCGCGGGGGAAGGGCAGGCAAGCCTGCTGCGCTGCCGGCAGCGCGCCGGGAAGACCGTCTCGATCGACGACATCCGCGATCTCGAGCAGGCCATGCTCGAGCAGGGCGCGGTCACCGGCCACTTCGCCACGACCTCGCTGCTCACCCCTGGCGCGATCGCGTTCGCGCGCACCCGAGGCATCCAGCTGCTCGACGTGGACGGCATCCTGCGCATGGCGGCGAAGCTGTCGGCCGCCGATCAGCGGGCTCTGGCCGCGGCGGCCGCGGACGATCGCGCGGCCGCGGAAGCCCGCTCGGCAGCTCCGGCGCGGCAAGCCGGCGATGCGGCAATGCTTGCGAGGCCCGATGCCGCGCCCGCCTCGCGCGCCTCGGTGGTCCCGCTGCCCGAGAGGTTCCGGGCCGATCGCGTCGCGGCCTGAGCCTGCCGAACCGGCTCAGCCCGCCACCTGGAGCCGCAGGCGGCGCTCCGCCTCTTCCTCGCGGGCATCCTCGATCTCGCGCAGCACCGCTTCCAGGTCCACCGCGCCGGTCGCGCGTTCGAAGCGGCCGGTGAGCGGCGCGCCGGGGCGCAGCTCCCCCCGGCGATAGAGGTCCCAGATCTCCAGGCCGTACTCGGTGTCGAGCAGGTCCGGCGCGAAGCGCCCGAAGAAGGCCCGCAGGTTCGCGACGTCGCGCAGCAGCATGCGCGGAGCGTGGTTGTTGCCCGCGGCGTCCACCGCCTGGGGCAGGTCGATGATCACCGGGCCGTCGGCGCCGAGCAGGATGTTGAACTCCGACAGGTCGCCGTGCACGACGCCGGCGCACAGCATCCGCACCACCTCCTGCAGCAAGGTGGCGTGGTGCCTGCGCGCGTCCTCGGGCGCGAACACCACGTCGTTGAGGCGCGGGGCCGCATTGCCGTGCTCGTCGGTCACCAGGTCCATCAGCAGCACGCCGTCGCAGAAGTTGTGCGGCCGGGGCACGCGCACGCCGGCGGCGGCGAGCCGGTGCAAGGCGTCGACCTCGGCGCTCTGCCAGGCCGCCTCGGTGGCCTGCCTTCCGTAGCGGGTGCCCTTGGCCATCGCGCGGGCCTGGCGGCTGTTCCGGACCCGGCGGTTCTCGGTGTAGTCGACCGCCTGCCGGAAGCTGCGCTCGGTCGCCTCCTTGTAGACCTTGGCGCACAGGGTCCGGCCGCCGCTGCGCACCACGTAGACGGCGGCTTCCTTGCCGCTCATCAACTGGCGCACGACCTCGTCGATCAGGCCTTCGTCGACGAGCGACTGCAATCTCTTCGGTGGTTTCATGGCCGCCATTCTGCGCCCGGCCGGCGCGTCTGCCACAATCCGGGATGAACGCAGACTCGACCTCCCCGCGCTCCGACGCGATCTCCGCTCCCGCCGACGCTCCCTTCGGCACCCTTCCCCTCTCTCCCGCCGTCCTGGCCAACCTCCAGCGGCTCGGCTACGAGCGCATGACGCCGATCCAGGCCGCCAGCCTGCCGCTGGCCCTGGCCGGCCGCGACCTGGTCGCCCAGGCCAAGACCGGCAGCGGCAAGACGGCGGCTTTCGCGCTGCCGCTGCTGGCCCGGCTCGACGCCCGCAGCTTCGCGGTGCAGGCGCTGGTGCTGTGCCCCACCCGCGAGCTCGCCGAGCAGGTCACCCAGGAGATCCGGCGGCTCGCCCGGGCCGAGGACAACATCAAGGTGCTCACGCTGTGCGGCGGCGCCACGATGCGCCCGCAGGTGGCCAGCCTGGCCCACGGCGCGCACGTGATCGTGGGCACGCCGGGCCGCATCATGGACCACCTGGCGCGCGAATCGCTGTCGCTGGCCGCGCTGAACACGCTGGTGCTCGACGAAGCCGACCGGATGCTCGACATGGGCTTCGCCGACGACATCGGCTACGTGGCGAACCGGTGCCCGTCGGATCGCCAGACCCTGCTGTTCTCGGCCACCTATCCGCCGGGCGTGATCGGGATGGCGAAGCGCTTCATGCGCAACCCCGCCGAGGTCAAGCTCGCCGAGCGCCACGCGGCCACCAAGATCCGCCAGCGCTTCTACGAGGTGGCGGAGGACCAGCGCCTGCAGGCGGTCGGCCTGCTGCTCGACCACTTCCGGCCGGTGAGCACGCTGGCCTTCTGCAACACCAAGCAGCGCTGCAGCGAGCTGGCGGCGCTGCTTCAGGCGCAGGGCATCGTGGCGCTGGAACTGCACGGCGACCTGGAGCAGCGCGATCGCGACCAGGTGCTGGTGCAGTTCGCCAACCGCAGCTGCAGCGTGCTGGTGGCCACCGACGTGGCCGCGCGCGGCCTGGACATCGCCGGACTCGAGGCGGTGATCAACGTCGACGTGACCCCCGATGCCGAAGTGCACGTGCACCGCGTCGGCCGCACCGGCCGCGCCGACGAGGCCGGCTGGGCCTTCAGCCTGGTAAGCCAGAACGAGATGGGGCTGGTCGCCCGCATCGAGAAGATGCAGGGCGCCGAGTGCGACTGGCACCCGCTGGCAGAGCTGACGCCCTCGCCCGACCCGCAGCCGCTGCGCCCGCCGATGGTCACGCTGCAGATCCTGGGCGGCCGCAAGGAGAAGATCCGCCCCGGCGACGTGCTGGGCGCGCTGACCAAGGACCTGGGTTTCGCTGGCGAGAAGATCGGCAAGATCAACGTGAACGAGTACTCGACCTACGTGGCGGTGGCGCGCGAGATCGCTCGCGACGCGCTGCGCGGGCTGAACGCGGGCAAGGTCAAGGGCAAGACGGTGAAGGTGCGGCGGGTCTGAGCCGGGCCCCGTTCACCGACCCTTGCCGAAGCTGACCACGCGAACGTCGAGCGCGACGTCGCGCGCGAGCGCCAGCGCGCGCTGCATGGCCGCGTCGATCCACTCGGCGTCGTTGCCGAAGGCGCCGCCGCCCAGCCGGGCCAGGTAGACGATGTTCGAAGCGCCGCGCGCCGCATTGAGCGCCGCCGCCCACAGCGTGGCCTCGTAGGCGCCCTCGAGCACCAGCGTGGCGAAGGCGCGCCAGTGGCGCGCGGGAATGCCGGTGTAGGCCACCGGCAGCGCCGAGCAGAAGGCCTGCGAGACCACCGGCCGGGGTTCGTGATGGGCGTCGGTGACCTCGACGTCCCAGTGCAGGCCGATTCGGAGCAGGTCGCGCAGCGCGTCGACCTGCGCGGGGCTCGCGGCGGCCAGTCGTGCCTCGATCTCGGCCAGGCCCTCGCGGGTGCACAGCGCGTAGCCGTTGCGCATCCGCCAGAGCCGATCGCCCTGGTTGTCGAGCGCGGCGCCGAGATCGGCGAGCGCGTCGATCTGGCGCGTGGCGGTCTGGCCCGACTGCCCGTTCACCGGTGCGAAGTAGTTGCGAAAGATCGTGGCCGCGCCGGCCGCCACCGCGCAGGCCGGGCCCTGGGTGTGGTCGCCGGCATAGCGCGACACGCCGTCCTCGGGTGTGACCTCGGGGCCGATCATCTCGAGCAGGTTGAACTGGGAGGCCACCTGGAACAGCGCGCCCTGGTTGGTCGGTTCGGCGTGCATCGCGCGAACATCGCCGGTGACCTTCGACAGGCTCAGCGAGCCCTTCGGCGCACCGAGCGCCCGCACGCGCAGTTCGGCCACCGACGCCAGCTCCAGCCTGCCGGTGCCGTAGGAGCGCCCGTTCGCGCGCGAATGCAGGCGATCGTCGCGCACCTCGAGTCGCGCGCGCGTCTCTTCCCAGGTCAGCTCGCGAAAGCCGGTCAGCCGTTCGAACCAGTCCATGTCCCTTCTCCCGATGTCGCCTGCGATCCGCGCCCGGATGTTTCCCGCGGCCTGCCTCCGGACGTTCCCCCGGGCCTGCTCCAGGGTCTCGCGCCCAGCCTACGCGAGCCGAGGCTCATGCGATGAGCCCGCGCACCGCGTCTGGAACCGCCGACGATCGCCTCGCCGCCGGCTTCGCTAGTATCGCGACACGCGCCGCGAACCAAGGCGATGCCTGGAGACCCCGAACCTATGAGCACACCGCTGCTGTTCACCCCGATGGCCCTGCGCGGCCTGACCCTGCGCAACCGAATCGTCGTCGCGCCGATGCACCAGTACGCCGCCGAGAACGGCTTCGCGAACGACTGGCACCTGATGAACGCCGGGCGCTACGCCGCCGGCGGCGTCGGGCTGATGATGATGGAGTCGACCAAGGTCGAGCGGCGCGGCTGCGGCACGGTCGGCGACCTGGGCCTGTGGGACGACGCCTTCGTGCCCGGGCTGAAGCGGATCGTCGACTTCGCGCATGCGTGCGGATCGTCGATCGGCATCCAGCTCGGCCACTCCGGGCGCAAGGCCCGCGTCGCGCGCCCCTGGGAAGGCGGCCGACCGCTGCAGCCGGACCCGGCCATCGCGGACTGGGACGCCTGGGAGCTGGTCGCGCCCAGCGCCCTGCCCGCCGACGAGAACGCGCCGGTGCCGCGCGCGCTGTCGGTGGCCGAGATCGCCGACGTGGTCCAGGCCTTCGGCCGCGCCGCGGCCCGCGCGCACGCGGCCGGCTTCGACACGGTGGAGATCCACGGCGCCCACGGATTCCTGATCCACGAGTTCCTGTCGCCCGCAGCCAACCGTCGCGCCGACGCCTACGGCGGCAGCGATGCGAACCGCCGGCGCTTCGCGCTCGAAGTGGCCGAGTGCGTGCGCGCGAACTGGCCCGAGGACAAGCCCCTGTTCATGCGGCTGTCGGTCGACGACGACGCGGGCTGGGGCCCGGCCGAGAGCGTGGCGCTGGCAAGGGAACTGAAGGCGGTCGGCGTGGACGTGATCGACTGCAGCGCCGGCGGCATCCTGGCCCGACCGGTCAGCAGCACGCCGATCGGCTACGGCTACCAGGTGCCGTTCGCGCAGCGGCTACGCGAGGAAGCCGGCGTGAAGACGATGGCGGTGGGCCTGATCGTGCGCCACGACCAGGCGGAGCGGATCCTGCAGGAAGGCCGCGCCGACCTGATCGCGCTGGCGCGCGAGATGCTCTACAACCCGAACTGGGCGCTGGACGCCGCCTGCAAGATGGGCTTGCCCGAGGCCTTCGCCAGCGTGCCGCCGGCGGCGGGGTGGTGGCTGGGGAAGCGCGCCGCGGCGATGCCGGGGCTGGTGACTTCCACCGGCACAGGAGCGGTTCATCTTGGCAAAGGCCAGGCGGGCAACGGATCCGGTCCTCATCCCCAGCTCCCGAAATCGCTTCTACAATGAGAAGATCAGGCGCCAAAGGCCGAGGTACCAATCCTCGCGCAATCGACATGAGCCGTGCCGAAACACTTCGACTCCTCGCGCAATGCAAGTCCGTGCTCGCTGCCCGATTCGGGGTCACGGAACTGGCCCTGTTTGGTTCAACCGCTCGAGATTCCGCGCGACAGGACAGCGATGTCGACATCCTCGTCTCATTCGATGGCCCCGCGACATCGGACCGGTATTTCGGCGTGCAGTTCTATCTCGAGGACCTGCTGGGGCGCCCTGTCGATCTGGTGACCGAAAAGGCGCTGCGGCCGGAGCTGAGACCTTTCATCGAGCGCGAGGCAGTACGTGTCTAGCAGGGCGAACCGCGAATGGCGGTTCTACCTCGACGACATGATTCATTTCGCCGACAAGGTCATGCGCTACACCAACGCCCTCGATCAGGCGACGTTCCAGGCAAGCGACCTTCAGTACGACGCCACCGTGCGGAACCTCGAGCTGATCGGCGAAGCGGCAACCAGGATCCCGCAGGATGTCCGCGACACGAATCCGCACATTCCTTGGAGGCGTGTCATCGCTACTCGGAATCGACTGATTCACGGATACCTGGGAATCGATGACGACACCCTGTGGAGCATCGTCACCAGCGACGTGCCCGACCTGCTCGAAAAACTCAGGAGCCTGAGAGCGACGCTCGCCTGAGGCCTGCGCGCCGATCCCCCGCCGCGAACGCCGCCGCGAAGAGCGCCAGCCCTCCCCCCAGCACCGCGAAGCTCGCCGCGTAGTCCCCGGTGACCCCCTGCAGCCAGCCGATCCCGGTGGCGCCGAACACGATGCCCAGCAGCCGCGTCACGCTGATCAGGCTGCCGGCCACGCCGCGCTCCTCGATGGGCAGCATCGTGGTGGTCGCTTCCATGTACCCGACCTGGAAGAGCCCCTGGCCGATGCCGCTGGCCAGCATGCTCAGGCCGAGCAGCCAGGGCACGGGCCAGGCGAAGAGAATCGCCGAAGTCAGCAGCAGGCCGAGCGCCGCGCCGGCCAGCCCTGCCGCCATCAGCCGCGCGGGCCAGGCCGCGCCGCCCTGCGCCCCCCAGCGGAGCTGATGCACGAGCCGGCCCGCCAGCAGGCTGCCCAGCACCGACCCGGTGGGATAGGCCGACAGCAGCAGGCCCGCCGCGGCGATCGAGGCGCCGGCATCGCGGGTCAGCACGTAGGGGATCAGCATCAGGTTGCCGAAGCAGGCGAGGTTCACGATCACCGACGCGATCTGCACCCCTGAGAAGCGACGCGACCGGAACGCCGCCACCCGCAGCACCGGATGCGCCGCGCGCGATTCGTGGCGCGCGAAGAGCCAGGCGCCCCCCAGCCCGAAGGCGAAGAGCGGCACGGCGAAGGCGCCGATGCCGTCCGGCCGGGTCAGCTCGACGAAGGCCAGCACGAAACAGGTCATCAGCCCGGTGAGGCCCAGCGCGCCGGCCCAGTCGAAGCCCGCGTGAGCGTTCGCGCGTCCGGCGTCGCTTGCGCCGCTTGCGCCGCGCGAACCGGCATGGGCGGCATGCCGGTCCGCACCGCCTGCAACTGGCGACGAATCCGGACGTGGCAGCCGCGGCACCACCGGCAACAGCAGCAGCGCCGCCAGCGCCACCGGCGCCCGGAACCAGAACACGCCCGGCCAGCCGAAGGCCTGCAGCAGCAAGCCGCCCAGCCAGGGTCCCACCGCGGTGGCCAGGCTGAACGCCGCCGCGTACCAGACCAGCACCCGCGCCTTCTCGGCCGGCGGGAACAGCAGCGTGGCCAGCGCCGGCGCGCAGGCCACCGCGATGCCCACCGCCGCCCCCTGCAGCACGCGCAGCCCGGCGAGCGCCGGATAGCTCGTCGCGGCGGCTACGGCCAGGTGCGCGATCACGCTGGCCGCCAGCCCCAGCGCGAACACCCGCCGATGGCCCCACCGGTCGCCCAGGTGCCCGAAGATCAACGCCATGCTCGATTGCGCCAGCACGAAGGGAATGACCACCCACTGGATGTCGCGCAGCGGCAGCGCGAAGGCCTGGGTGATCACCGGGAAGGCGGTGTTGACGGTGGTGTCGAGCGGCGCGACCAGCGAGCCGAGACAGACGACGAGGAAGGCGAGGCGGGCCCGCTGCGAGCGAATCATGACGCGCATTATCACGGCCGGCCGCCGTTCCACAACTCGAGGCAGCGCACCCGCCTCCGCAGACCCGCGCGGCGAAGTCGGCAAGAATGTCGGGTTGACCGAACCCGTCGGCGCGCTTCGCGCGCCCGCCCGACCCGACCATGCCGTCTTCCCCCGACCCGCAGCCCGGCACGCTGCCCGATCCGGCCGCCCCGGCAGTCGCCGGCGCCGAGCGCAGCCCCTGGACCATGCTGCTCGCGCTGGTGTCGGCCTTCGCGATGAGCCAGGCCTACCGGACCGTGGCGTCGATCATGGCGCCATCGCTGCAGCAGGAGTTCGGCCTGTCGGCCCAGGCGCTCGGGCTGTTCGCGGCCACCTTCCACTTCTCGTTCGCCGCGCTGATGCTCGCAATGGGCATCGGCGTGGACCTGCACGGCTCGCGGCGCACCGTGCTGACCGTGTTTCCGCTCGCGATCGCGGGCGGGGTCGTGGCGGCGCTCGCGCCGAACTTCGGCACGCTGCTGCTCGGCCAGGCGATGATCGGCATCGGCTGCTCTCCGGCCTTCGTGGCGAGCACCGTGTTCATTTCCCGCAGATTCCCGAGCGAGCGCTTCGCCGCGATCTCCGGCATCGCGATGGCGACCGGCACGATCGGCATGCTGCTCACCGGCACGCCGCTGGCCTGGCTGATCGAGGCCAGCTCGTGGCGCGCGGCGTTCGGCGTGCTGGCGGGGCTGTCGGTGCTGTCCTGGCTCGCGATACACCAGTTGGTGCGCGAGCCGCCCCGCGGCGAAGGCGGCGCCCCGCAGACCCTGGGCGACGCGCTGCGCGGCTTCGCGGCGCTGCTGCGCATGCCGCACACCTGGGGCATCGTGGCGATCGGCGGCGTGTGCTATGCCTCGTTCGTCACGCTGCGCGGCCTGTGGCTGGGTCCGATGATGGTCGACCGCTACGGACTCACGCTGGTCGACGCCGGCAACCTGGCGGTGGCGGCCACGCTCGCCGCGCTGTTCGGCCCGCCGGGCTTCGGCCGGATGGACCCCGGGCCGGGGCGTCGGCGCAAGGTGATCGTGGCCTTCTCGCTGGCAACCGTCGTGTTCTTCCTGGTGCTGGCCGCCGACCCCGGCGTGCGCTTCACCGTGGTGAGCATCCCGATCTTCGCGCTGATGTCCGGCTACTCGATCCTGCTCTACACCGAGGCGCGCGGCGCCTATCCGCCCGCAATGGCCGGCCGTGCGATCTCGCTGTACACGATGTCGATGTTCCTGGGCGTGGCGATCATGCAGTGGCTGACCGGCGCGGTGGCGTCGGCCTCGGCCGGCTGGGGCGTGCCGACCTTCACCGCGGTGTTCGTCACCGTGGCGGCAATGCTCGCAGCCGGCACCGCGGCGTTCGCGTGGTCGCCGAAACCGGATACCGGAGCCTCTCGATGAGCGCCATTCCACCGCCGGCCGACGCCGCCGGCCACGACGCGGATCGTCACGCGGGCCTGTCCGCCGAAGCCGAGCGCCTGCGCGCCAACCGCGCCGGCATCGGCTTCATGGTCGCCGCAATGGCCTGCTTCGTCTGCAACGACGCACTGGTCAAGTACGCGAGCCAGAGCATGCCGGCGGCGCAGCTGATCTTCGTGCGCGGGCTGATGACGATCGCCTGGATCGTGCTGGTGGCGCGCGCCACGGGCTCGTCGATCCGGCCGATGGCCGTGTTCCACCGGCCGGTCGCGACCCGCTCGGCCTTCGATGCGGCGGCCACCTTCGCCTACCTGCTGTCGCTGTTCCAGATGCCGATCGGCAACGCGATTGCCATCAACATGGCGTCGCCGCTGTTCATCGCGCTGCTTGCGGTGCTGGTGCTGCACGAGCGGGTGGGCCCGGGCCAGTGGGCAGCCATGCTGGTGGGCTTCGGCGGCGTGGTGCTGCTGGTGCGGCCCACCGCCGACGGCTTCAACGCCTTCGCGCTGCTGTGCCTGGCCGGCGCGCTGCTGCACGCGCTGCGCGACCTGACCGTGCGCAGGATTCCGGCCGAAGTGTCGTCGGCAACGATCACGCTGTCGACCGCGTTCGCGGTCACGGTGATCGCGGGGCTGGTCACCGGCCTGCAGGGCTGGCAGCCCTTCGGCGGCTTCGAGTTCGGCCTGCTCGCCGGCGCCTCGCTCTTCCTGGCCGCCGCCTATCACCTGCTGATCCTGGCCACGCGAAAGGGCGAGCTGTCGGCCGTGGCACCCTTTCGCTACAGCGCGCTGCTGATCGCGTTGACGATCGGCTGGTTCGTCTGGGGGGAGATACCGGATGCGATCGGCTGGACCGGAATCGGGCTGCTGATCGGTGCGGGGCTCTATTTGTTGCGGCGGCAGCAGCGGCGCTGACCGGCGCGCAGGTCACCACGAAGCTCGGGCGCGGCGGGCCATGCGAGGCCGCTCCCGCGAAGGCACATCATCCGCCCAGCTTCCTGCGCGCCTCGCGACGCTCGATCGCCTTCGTCTTGCGCAGCTGGTCATAGCGGATCTTGATGAGCTTCTCGTCGCGCTCGACCTCGGCAAGGCGGTCGGTGAGGGACTGACCGTCGGCCGGCTTCGACGGGTCGGCCTGAAGCATGAAGGCGCCGAAGAGCATGCGGCGGGAGGAGAGCTCGTTGAGCTCCCGCTTCTCCGCCCAGTCGAGCTCGAAGTCCTCTTCGGCGCTCGCGCGCTCCGATTCGCGCAGCTTCGCGCCGTTCTCGTACTTCGCCAGCGCCTTGCGATTGCGCTCGGCGATCGTCTTGACCTCCTTTCGCTCGCGCTCGTTCCACTGCTCTTCCGGCCTGGTGAGCTCACCGCCGATCGGGCTGGCCAGGATCGGCGCTGGCTCACGCGTGAGGCCCAGCGACTCGGCCTTGCGCAGCACGGCCTGGTCCAGCTCGCCGAGCAGCGCGTGCTTCCGGGCCAGCACCGCCATGCGCTCCTTGTGCTCGATGCCGGCGGCCTCGTGCTTGAGCCGGAACAGCTCCGCCGACATGCTCTTCATCTCGGCTTCGAGTCTCGTCATGCGTTGCTGCAAGTCTTCGGCGCCCGGCGCCGTCATCGCCGCAGACAGCTTCTTCTGGAACTCGGCCTCGGCGGCGGCAACCTTCTCCTGGTGCCCGGCCTGCAGCGCCACCCGTTTGAGCTCGAAGTCGACATCGACCTGGCGCAGCTTTTCCCGATACTCGGTGTCCAGCTCGCGCGCGTGCTCGCGCAATTCGCGCGAGGCATCCGAGAGCGCCCGGTCGCGCTCCCTCTTCTGCTCATTCCGCTCCTTCTGCGCGGCGCTGCGCTGATCGCGCAACTCCTTGTCGCTCTGCGCGCTGGCCGTGCCGGCGGGCAGCGCCACGAGCGCAAACAACATCAGGAAGGCTGCGATCGTCCTCGACATCGGTGTCTCCTCTCGCCTGTGCGGCGGACCAGGCCGGGCGCCCCGGAGATCACCGGGCTCAGCGCGTCGCCGCGACAAGACCTCCGTCTACCACGATCTCGGTGGCGGTGACATACCTGCTTTCGTCGGCCGCGAGGAACACCACCGCGTTGGCCACGTCCCAGCCGCTGCCCATGTGCTGCATCGGCACCTGCTTGTGGCGGTGCGCAATGAAGCCCTCGGTGTCGCCCTTTGCGTACTTGGCGGCCAGCCCCTCGATCAGCGGCGTGTGCATCAGGCCGGGCACCACGCAGTTCAGCCGGATGCCTTCGGCCGCGTGGATGATCGCGGTGGTGCGGGTGAACTGCATCAGCGCCGCCTTGGCCGCCGCGTAGGCCACCTGCGGCTTGCCGATGTAGCGCAGGCCGGCCACCGAGGAGATGTTCACGATCGAGCCGCCGCCCTGCTTCTGCATGATCGGGATCACCCGCTTGCACGACAGGAAGGCGCCCTTCAGGTTGACCTGCAGTTGCTGGTCCCAGACCTCCTCGGCCATGTCGACCGGGCCGCCGGGCTGCGACAGGCCCACGTTGTTGACCAGGATGTCGATGCGGCCGAAGCGCGCCAGGCAGTCGTCGACCACGCGGAACACTTCCTCGGCGCGGGTCACGTCGCAGGCCTCGACGTGGATGGCCTTGCCCTCGGCCTCGATCGCCTTCTGCGTGACCTGCGCGTTCTCGAGCTTCAGGTCGGTGCCATAGACGCGCGCGCCCTGGCGAGCCAGCAGGGCCGCGGTGGCGCGGCCGTTGCCCCAGCCTTCGGCGACCGAGCCGCAGCCCATGACCAGGGCGACCTTTCCGGTGAGATCGAGCATGAGGGAGTCCTTTGAGATGCGTTGATGCCGGGATGCTAGCAAGCGGACGGACCGTGCCGGCACAGCTTCACCTGCAGCGGCGCTCACGCACCTCGATCTTGTACAATATTCGAGCGTTTTTAACGATCATGGAGGCCTCGATGCGGTTCACGGCCAGCGACGTCGTCCCACTCTCACAGGCGCGAGCCAGTCTCTCGGAGCTCGCCGACCAGGCCAAGGCAGGCGCCGAGAAGATCATCACCAAGAACGGCGAGAGCTACGTCGCGCTCATCGACGCGCAGCGGCTGGACTACTACCATCGCCTCGAGCGCGAGCGCATTCATCTGCTGCTCCTCGACGATGCCGGAAAGGGACTCGACGATGTCGAAGCCGGCCGGGTCAAGGACGCGCGAGCGGCACTGTCCGCGATCGGGCGCCGACGCGCCGCCACGAAACGAAGCTGAACGCCCGTCGCGCCATGGCCGGCCGCCACCGAGTCGAGCTCACCGCGAGCTTCGAGCGAAACCTCGACACGATCGAGCGCTTCCTGGACGAGTCACAGGCAACGCAGGTCTTCGAGGTGCTGGTGGCCGAACTGGCCGGCGCCGTCGTGCCGAACCTGGAGCGCTTCCCGGACATGGGGCGGCCCTTCCTGGAGCAGCGGGTGGGCTCGATCGAGGCCGGCAATCGAATCGACAGCCTGCGCGCCAGGCTTCGATCTCTCGGTGAGCGCGTCGGACTGCGCGAATACCTTCTTCCTGACTACCTGATCCTGTACGCGCGTTTCGACTCGAGAGTCACCCTGCTGTCGATTCGACATCACCGGCAACTCTCGTTCGATTTCGAGGGGCTGTGGGCCGGGAGTTGATTCCGCTCAACCCTGCCAGGCCGAGTCCACGTCGCGCGAGCCGTGAAGCACGCGAACGACGTCGACGCTTCGGGCCATGTCACGCCTCTGCGGCCCGCTTTCGTGCTGCGCGCTTCGCTCTGCCCTGCGCCCTGACTTCGGCCGGGTCCCACGCCTGGCTGCGGCCGCTCGTCACCCCTGCGTCGATTTCCGCGCGCAAGCGCTCGAGGCGCAAGGCCTTCTCGCGATCGCGTTCGTCGAGTAGTTGCGGGGTCAGGTTCACGTTCGTTCCCATGACTCGGCCCTTCATCTGATGTTCAACGCTTCCGAACCGCCAGGCTCTGCGTCGCCCGACCGATGAAGCCGCGCGTGTCGTAAAGCGCCGACTCGGCCAGGCCGCCGCCGTCCGCCCCCAGCGCGGTGCGCGCCTCGAGGCAGATCCACTCGCCGATCGGCTTGCGCAGCAGGTTGACCGTGAGGTCGGAGTTCACGAACAGGAAGCGCTCGTAGTCCAGCACCGCGCTGATGCCGTTGCCCGAGTCGGCCGCGACCGCCACGCGCGCATAGGGGCTCGGCGCCTCGCCGGCCACGAGCGGATGGCGCAGCCGGAACCACACGGCGCAGGGGCCTTGCCACATGGCCCCCTGGGCTAGCCGCGTTTCCACGAGATCGGCATAGCCGACGTTCTTGCCCGCGAAGGGGAAGTGCGAGGGCGGGGAATCTTCCGGCGCGCGCGGCGCCATCGGGAGCGGATGACCGGGAAGCGTGTCGGGCAGCTCGAGCGGCGACTCGCGCTGCGCAAGCGCGGTGAAGCGCGCGATCTCCTTGCCACCGGCCGACAGCTGCGCCGAGAAGTGACCAGCGTTGCGGCCCACGTAGTCGGCCTTCACCTCGACGGTCAGCTCGCCGATGGGCACCGGCCGCAGCAGGTTCGCGGTGAGCCGTGCCATGTGGCCCAGCCCGTGCGAAGCGGCGGCCGCCTCGATCTCGCGGCACACCAGCGCGATCGGCGGGCCGGCGTGCTGGTGGGCGGGGTCCCAGGGACCGCGGGTGAGCTCGGAGGAGGCGAAGCGGCCGGGGGCGGAGGCGGTGTAGGCGGCGGCGGGAGGCGCGCGACCGTGGGAGGGGGCGTGAGTCATCGTGGCGAAGGATCGGGCGAGTGGGTCACGCGGCCTTGCGCGGCGCGACGCGGCGCAAGATCTCGTTGCGTGTCGGGAGCGTCTTCAGGTCGTAGGTCGCCTGGAGGTTCAGCCAGGACGCGGCGTCTCCGCCGAAGTAGCGCGCCAGACGCGCCGCGGTGTCGGCAGTGACCGACCGACGCTCCTTCACGATCTCGTGGATTCGAGTGGCCGGCACGCCCAGGGCGAGGGCGAGTGCGTTGACGCTCAGGCCGAGCGGGGCCAGGAAGTCTTCGCGCAGCACCTCGCCCGGGTGGACCGGGCGCATGCGGTTGACAGGTCGGCTCATCATACTTCTCAGTGGTAGTCGACGATCTCTACTTCATTCGGACCGGCCTCGGTCCAGACAAAGCACACGCGATACCGATCGTTGACCCGAATGCTGTACTGACCCTTCCGGTCCCCGGGCAATGCCTCGAGCTGATTGCCGGGGGGCGAGCGCAGGAAGTCCAGGGTCTGCGCAGCATCGAGCAGAGACAGCTTGCGCACGGCAGCATTCTTGAACGCCCTGAAGCGCGGCGGATCGCCGCCTTCGAACAGCGCACGCGTGTGTTTGCATCGGAACGACTGAATCATCGACGATTCTATTACGTTTACCGTAATACGCGTAGCGTTGTGTTGATCTTTCTGGGGTTACGACCTCGAGGCCTGCTTGATGAGAGCCGGACGCCGTCATGAAGGCTAGCCGGCGGACCAACTCGATTCCATTGGGCCAATGGCCGATCCGATCGGGTCGGTGCTGTGACAAGATCCCCGATACACCCCCGAAGGAACCCCATGCCCACCCTCGCCACCCGCCTGACCCGCGCCCTCGGCCTGCGCCACCCGATCGTTTCCGCGCCGATGGCCTTCGCGGCTGGCGGCGCGCTGGCCGCGGCGGTCAGCCGCGCCGGCGGCCTGGGCCTGATCGGCGGCGGCTACGGCGATCCCGCCTGGCTCGACGAGCAGTTCCGCGCGGCGCAGGGCGAGCGGGTCGGCGTGGGCTTCATCACCTGGTCGCTGCGCAAGTCGCCCTCGCTGCTGACCGACGTGCTGAAGCACCGCCCTACGGCGGTGATGCTGTCCTTCGGCGACCCGCGGCCCTTCGCCGACGAGATCCGCGCCGCGGGTGCCAAGCTGATCTGCCAGTGCCAGGACATGGCGCACGTGATGGACGCGATCGAAGTCGGCGCCGACGTCGTGGTGGCGCAGGGCTCGGAGGCCGGCGGGCACGGCGCCCTGCGCGGCACGCTGAGCTTCGTGCCGGAAGCGGCGGACTGGCTGGCCGCGCACGCGCCCGACACGATGCTGCTGGCGGCAGGCGGCATCGCCGACGGCCGCGGGCTGGCCGCCGCGCTGGTGCTCGGCGCCGACGGGGCGCTGGTCGGCACCCGGCTGTGGGCCTCGCGGGAAGCGCTGGTCGCCGAACGCCACCACGGCGCCATCCTGGAAACCGACGGCGACGGCACGCTGCGCACCACGGTGCCGGACATCGCGCGGCAGCTGCCGTGGCCGCGCGGCTTCACCGCGCGAGTTCGCCGCAACGCCTTCACCGAGCGCTGGCACGGCCGGGAGGAGGGGCTCGAGCGCCAGGTTGCAGTGGAAGGGCCGAAGTACCGGCAGGCCTTCGCCGCGGGCGATCCCGACCACACCGCGGTGTGGTTCGGCGAGGCGGCCGGGATCATCCACGCGATCGAGCCGGCCGGCGCGATCGTGGAGCGGATGGCCGAGGAGGCCGCGCGGAGGCTGGAGCGTGGCTGACCTGCCGGCCGCGATAGGGTTATAATCTCTCTTACTATGTAAGAGGTTCTCGATGTCGACTGCCACCGTTTCCGAGAAGGGCCAGGTCGTGATCCCGGCCGAGATCCGCAAGCTGCTGGGGATCGCGCCCGGCACGCAGCTCGACTTCACCGTCGAAGGCCAGAGCTTGAGGGTGGAGGTAGCGCGACGCGCGGCACCCACCCGCCTCGAGGACGGCTACGGACTGCTGGTCTGCAAGAAGCCCGGCAAGCGCCGCCTGGCCCATTTCGATGTCGCGCAGGCGATGCGGGAACGCGGCAAGTGATCTCGGTCGACACCAACATCCTCACCCGCTTCTACGTCGACGACCCGGACGATCCCGAGGCGCGCAAGCAGCGACCCGCCGCGCGTCGCGCGATGGAAAGCCCGTCGGTCTTCGTACCGGCCTCGGTCCTGCTGGAGCTCGAATGGGTGCTGCGCGCCTTCTACGAGTTCGGGCCGGCCGACTTCGCGGCGGTGGTCAACCACCTGCTCGGGCTGCCGAACGTGGCCATCGAATCGCGCGCCGCCGTGACACAGGCGATCGACGCACATGGCGCCGGCCTGGATTTCGCCGACGCGCTCCACCTTGCTTCGAGCCGCCACTGCGAGACGTTGGTCACATTCGACGACAAGCGCTTCGCGCGCCGGGCAGAAAGGCTCGGTCTGCAGCCTGCAGTATCGGTGGCGCGCTGAACGCGGGAGCGCGCTCCGGGCCGCTCCCTTACCCACTATTCCTTGAAGTACACCACCTGGTTACTCGTCGCCAGCAGCTCCCCGCCCTCGCTCCAGATCTCGGCCGACTGGTCGTGATAGCCGAGCCCGAAGCGCGAGGCGCGCGCGGTGGCCAGCACGTGCTTCTCGCCCACCCTGGCCAGGTGCTTCGCGTCTGCGTGGAAGTAGGTGGTCAGCGACACGGTGCCGGCCGGTACCCGGCGCGGGCGGCGGATCATCACCCGCGGGAAGAAGGAGTCGCAGATCGCGGCCAGCGACACGAAGTCCATCGGGCGCGGCGGATCGTCGCGGATCCACAGCGTGCTGACCGAGTCGAGCTCCTGCTCGAGCCTGGAGCCGTCGGGCCAGAAGCCCTTCACGAAGCGCATGTCGTAGCAGCAGGTCCAGGGCGCGAAGGCGCTGCTGTCCATGCGCGGCAGGGACTCCGCGGCCGGCACCTGCGGGAAGCCGGTCTCGGTCGAGGCCCAGGTTTCGCGGCGCAGCGCGAAGAAGGCGGTGGCGGTGGTGGTCACCTCGGAGCCCTGGGTCATGGTCATCGACCAGTGCTGCGTGGAGCGGTTGGTGCGCATCGGTACCGCGTCGATCCGGAACTCGCCGTCGGCCACGGCGCCGGCGTAGTTCACGGTGAGCGCCACCGGGTCGCCGAGGCGATCGGGGTGGGCCAGTGCGGCGTTGAGCATCGCGGCCGCGGTCACGCCGCCGAAGGGGCCGACCATGTTGGCGTAGGCCGGCTCGGTGCGGCCGGCGAACGAGCCGTCGGGGTGGCGGGCCAGGCGGGTGGCGCGGTCGAGGGGGTGGGTGGGGTCGGTCATGTGAGGCGCGGTTCGATCATTCGCCGTGACGCGCCCAGAAGTCCGCGGGCGTCACGATGGGATAACGATCCGCCAGCGCAAGCAGGTCCTTGTCGCCGGTGATCAGGTAGGTGGCCTGGCTGGCAAGCAGCGTTGCCAGCACGGGCTGGTCGGCCGGGTCACGGAGATTTTCGTCCGGCGCCCCTGTCGGCTCGACGACATCGGCCAGGAACATGAAGCTGTCCACCAGGTCACGAATCTCCGCGGCGCTGAGCTTCACCCGCGACAGGCGGGGCAGGACCCGCGCCATCTCGTCGAGAATGTAGCGCGACAGCACGACGTCCAGCCCACCCTGGCGCCAGGCAGTGACGATGCGCCCCCGCACGCTGACCGGGTAGGCGAGCCCGGATACCAGCACGTTGGTATCCAGCACGACACGCAGGTGCGGCATCAGCGCCGCTTTCGCTCTGCTGCCACGGCTGCATCGATCTCCGCCAGGCCTTCTTCGGCCGGAACCTCGGAGTACGCCTGGGCGATGCGGTCGCTGAACGCGTCGAAACGCTCGCGCATTCGCCGGATTCGCGCGAACAGTTCCGCATCGACCAGCGCGGCAACCGGCTTGCCGTCCTTGTTGATGACGATGCTGTCGTTTCGGTACTGCACCTGGTTGAGCATCTCGCCCAGGTTCTGCCGGAAATTGACGGCGCTGACTTCGGTGATCATGGCTGACTCTGGAGCATATTGATTGATATGATCATTATGCTTGGGTTGCCGGGCCCTGTCCACCGGTGCTGCAGCCCGCCGCTCACTCCTCCGCCAGCTTCCTGCGCGCCTCGCGGCGCTCGATCGCCTTCTCCTTGCGGCGCTTGTCGTACTCGATCTTCACCAGTTTCTCCTTCTCGCCCAGCTCGGCCGCCCGCGCGGTGAGGGCCTGCACGTCGGCTTGGCCGCCCATCATCATCGTGCTGAACAGCATGCGCTCGGACTGAAGCGCCTGCAGCTCGGCCTTCTCCTGCCAGTCGATCGCGAAGTCCTCGTCCATGGTCGCCAGGTCGAAGGCCCGCAGCTTGTCGCCGTTGCGGTACTTCGCCAGCGACTTCCTGTTCCGGTCGCCGACGCTGGCCACGTGCTTGCGCTCGCCGTCGTTCCAGCGCTGCTCGTCGCGGGTCAGCTCGCCGCCGATCGGCCTGGCCAGGATCAGCTCCGGATCGCGCGAAAGGCCCATCGATTCGGCCTTGGCGAGGAGCGCCTGGTCCTGCTCCTTCAGCAACGCGTGCTTGCGGCGCTCGACCGCGAGCCGCTCCTTGTGGACCTTCTCGGCGGCCTGCCTGCGGATGCGGAACATGTCCTCCGACATCGACTTCATCGCCGACTCCATCTTCGCCATGCGGGCCTCGGCCGGCTCGGCGTTCGTGGCCATCAAGCTGTCGGACAGGCGCTTCTGGAACTCGGCCTCGGCCTTGGCCACGTTCGCGTCTTGCTCGGCCTGCAGCTGCACGCGGCGCAGCTCGAACTCGACGTCGACCTGGCGCAGCTTCTCGCGATAGTCCTGCTCGACCGCGCGCGCCTGCTCCTGGAAGTCGCGGCGCGCGTCGTTCAGCGCCTGGTCGCGGTCGCGCTTGCGCTCGCGCAGCGCCTTCTGCGCGGCGTTGCGCTGGTCGCGCAGCTCCTTGTCGGACTGCTGGGCCAGGGCGGGAAGCGGCTGCAGCCCGATGCCGGCGACGAGCGCCAGGCAGGCGAAGAAGGCGTGCT
>MEEC01000014.1 GCA_001724315.1 Lautropia sp. SCN 70-15
GAGCCGGATACCGGCTCGGACGTTGCGCAGATCCAAACGCGAGCAAGGAAAGATGGCGACACCTACGTCATCGGGGGCCAGAAGGTCTACATCACCTGCGCGCACGTCGCCGATCATCTGGTCGTGGCCACCAAGACCGACGCGGAAGCCCGCCACAAGGGGATCACCCTGTTCCTTGTCGACGCGAAGGCGCCCGGGGTCACGATCCGCCCGATGAAGGGGCTCGGCCGGAAGATGATCCACACGAACGAGGTCTATCTGGACGACGTTCGAGTACCCGCCGACCGCGCGCTCGGTGGTGTAGGCGGAGGATGGAAGGCGCTGATGCGAGGCCTGAACCTCGAGCGCCTGAGCCTGGCCGCCGCAGCTTGCGGGAACATGGCACGAATCGTCGATTACGCCGCGGAGTTCGCCAAGGCCCGGTGTCAGTTCGGGCAGCCGATCACAAGCTTCCAGGCGATCGCTCACAAGTTCGCCGACATGCAGATCATGGCAGAAACATCCCGGGCCATGCTCTACCGGGTCGCCGACATGCTCGACGCCGGAGAGCAACCGACGATGCACACCTCCATGCTCAAGGTGTTCGCAACAGAGAACAATTCCCGCTGTGCGGACATCGGGATCCAGATCATGGGCGGGGCCGGCTACATGGCCGAGCATGAAATGCAGATGTACTTCCGCGACAGCCGAGTCGGAACAATTGGCGGAGGAACGAGCGAAATCATGCGCACGGTCATCGCGAAGCAAATGGGACTTTGAACGCCCCGGCAATCCGATTGCCGACTGGGGCAGATCGTGGGCAATCAGACTACTTGGAGGAGACGATGAAGAGCTTGGACAGACGCACATTCCTGATCACGACCACTGCCCTCGCGGCGGGCTCATTTGGCGGTCTCGCGCAGGCGCAGGCATTCCCCGACCGCCCGCTCAGGATCGTGATCCCCTTCGCGACCGGCGGACCTACGGACACCATGACGCGACTCCTAGCGAGCAAGATGGCCGAAGTGCTCGGGCAACAAATCATCGCGGAGAACAAGCCGGGCGCGGGGGGAAACATCGGCGCGGAGCATGTCGCGAGATCGACGCCCGACGGATACACCATGCTGATGGGCACGAACGGCACGCTCGCTGCGAACCCCTCACTCTTCGAGAGGCTTTCCTACGACCCGACGAAGGACTTCACTCCGATCGGCCTGTTCACGTTCCAGCCAAACATGCTGGCAGTCCATCCCAGTGTTCCTGCCAAGAACGTAAGCGAACTAATCGCTTACTTGAAGTCCAATCCGAACGCGAGCTTCGCTTCCGGCGGCCTGGGAACGAGCACTCATTTCGCGGGTGAGCTGTTCAAGATCATGGCCGGCGTACAGATGGAACACATCCCCTACAAAGGGGATGGCCAATCCGTTCCGGACGTCATTGCCGGAAACGTTCCAATCATTTTCTGCAGCGTGCTCGCGGGGATGAAATGGCTGGAATCCGGCAAGCTCAGGGGTCTCGGCGTCACTTCGGCAACACGTGTTCCTGTCGTTTCCCAGTTGCCGTCGATTGCGGAAGCCGGGCTGCCGGGGTACGACCTCACGTCATGGTACGCAGTGGTGGCGCCGGCGGGCACTCCGCAGAGCACCATCGCCTCGCTCAACAATGCACTGAACAAGGCCATCGAGAACCCCGATCTCAAGTCGCGGATCGAAGCGATGGGCGGCATCCTCGCAGGCGGCCCCCCGGAGAGGCTGACCGAACTCATGCGGGTGGAGGCCCCCAGATGGGCGAAGCTGGTTTCGGACGCCAAGATGAAGAGACTCTGAGAATCGACCGGAGCTCGGAGCCGCAATGGCTGATCTGCCGGTCATGGCCCTGCTGCTGTCGTATCGCAGCAGGGTCTTGAGTGGTGGACCCCTCGCCTGGTCGATGCCGGCCATGCCATCCAAAGGTACGATGAACGGGCGCAGATTCACATGGAACGCACCGAAAAGCTGACCGACCGTGACGAAACCGGCCACTTCGGTGAAGTCATAGGCATCGAACACAAGCCCGCGCCGGAGGACATGGCTGTATTGGAGATCCCGCTCGGCACACGGCTCTGCAACCGGAACGGAACGATTCACGGTGGCGTCATCATGACATTGATGGATGCGGCTGGGCTATGGGCAGGCGCGCCTGCCGATGGCTCCCCGCCACGCGCCGCCACCGTGTCCGTAACCTGCAATTTCTTGCGCGGTGCGCAACTCAAGGACGTTGACACCCTACGAGCCACTGCACATGTGGTCAAACGCGGGCGCGCGCTGTATTTCTCGTCGATCAGCGTGCAAGCCGGGGCCGATGGACCAATCATTGCGTCGGGCCAAGGGATCTACAGCCATTCGACCAAATAGCCCATCACAGCAATCGGCACCCTGCGAACGTTTCCGGTTCCTGGGGTCTGATTCGCATCCGATAGGAGATGCCAACCTTGCTTGAAGAGACCCGGGAATCCGACGTGGCCTTGTTGCGGATGAACGATCCGCCACGCCGCAATGCCTTTTCGATTCCCATGCGGCTCGCTCTCCTGGAGAAGTTCCGCGCGCTCGAGGCCGATCCAAGCGTGCGAGCAGTCGTACTGGCAGGCGGAGACCAGTACTTCTCGGTGGGGGGGGACCTCAACGCGCAGGGGCCGCAGCCTCTTCAGGAGGCCCTTGACCGCATGAGAATCATTCACGATCTGGTGCGCCTGATGGCGCAGAGCAGCAAGCCGCGAGTCTGTGCAGTGGAAGGCTGGGCCGTGGGCGGGGGCATGGCCCTGGCGCTCTTGTGCGACACGATCGTCGCCGGCGATTCAGCGCGGTTCAAGGCTGGGTTCGGTGAGATCGGCCTGGCGCCGGACACCGGTATCCTCCACACGCTTCCCGACCGCGTCGGCCGCGCACGAGCCCGGCAGATCCTCTTTTACGGCGAGGTGGTGGAAGCAGCGCAAGCTCTGGAATGGGGCCTGGTCGATTGCGTAACGCCGGCCTTCGGTGCGCAGGCCGAGGCTCTGCGCCTTGGCCACGAGTTGGCTCGCAAGCCACCGCTCCCAATCGCGCTGACACGCTCCGTTTTCGCTGCAGGACTCGATGACGTTCTGCTGCGTGAGCGGGAAATCCAGGCGATGCTACTGAACTCCCGCGACCATGCCGAGGGGCGCGCGGCGTTCCTGGAAGGCCGCACGGGCAAGTACACGGGAAGCTGAACCGAACGAGGCTTCAAGACAGTCGGGAGCCCCAACGGCACGGCCGTTGCATCCAAACCAAGGTGCACTCGTCGAGTGCGTTTTCCTGTGCCGCCTGCCGCAATCGACTCTGTGGCGTCGTGCCGGCGATCAGGTGGCCCTCGCACGCCACGGTCTGCTCACTTGTCGCCCGCGGGTCGGGCGAGCAGGCCGTTTCCCTCGCCGAGCGGGGGGCAAACATCCCCTTCTCGCTCTCTGAGAAACTGACGATCGAGAGGAACGGCCAGCGCCGGGGCGGAGTCCTTCGCGGACCGCAACGTGCGGTCGAACAGCTTGCGCGCTCGGAAATGCGGATTGGCATGGGCTTCCTTGAGGGTGCTGACAATCGCCACGCAAGCATCGCGACCCTCGAAGGCGCGCCTCCAGTGCTCGCTTGATCGATTCATGATGACCTGGGCCACCGCATTGCGTGTGCCTTCGGGATCGTCACTGTCGTTTCGCCAACGAACGTCCAGTCCGATGATCTCGCAAAAGACGTCCCAGAACCGCTGCTCCAGCGGCGCCGCGGCAAGGCATCGCCCGTCACTCGTTCGATAGATTTGGTAGCGCGGCGTCCCACCCGTCAGACGTTCCTTGCCTGGCACCGGCCACTCGCCGAGAGAAGCACCGCGTGCCAGCGCGGAATACGGAAACGCCAGAAGATTGTCAGTGATGGAGACGTCGAGCCAGCATCCTTCTCCGGTACGGTCTCGCTGACGCAAGGCCAGAAGGATGTTCACGACCGCGGGCAACGAACCGGCGCCGATGTCGCCGACGAGAACCGGCGGCAACGCCGGTACCCCGTCATGCGTCGGGCCGAGCGACAGCAGCCCGGTATCGGCCATGTACGTCAGGTCGTGCCCAGCGACCTGCGACAGCGGCCCTTCCTGACCATAGCCAGTGATCGAGCAGTAGATCACTTTCGGGTTGATCTCCCTAACCGCCTCGTATCCCAGACCCAGGCGTTCCATCACGCCCGGGCGGAATTGCTCGACAAGCACGTCGGCCTCCCGCAACAAGGGCAACAGTCGCGTGCGCTCCTCCTTGGACTTGAGATCAATGGCGACGCTCCGCTTCCCACTGTTCAGCAAGGCGAATCCCAAGCTGGTTCTTGGCTCGCCCCATTTGGGCGTACCCGCCCGGAGTTCGTCCCCCCCCTGCGGGCGCTCGATCTTGACGACTTCCGCCCCTGCCTCCTGGAGCATCAGCGTTGCCATGGGACCCGGCAGCAGGTTGCTGAAATCGAGGATGCGGATCCCGGAAAGGGGCCGTTGAAGTCCTTGTGCGCAACTCATAGAGAACCTCCCATCGTCCAACTCAGTCCGTTTCGCGATCGCCAACCGGCCCAGCCACCGCACCCGACTCACGCAGCGCGCGGATTTCGGCCTCGGTATAGCAGTGGTCCCTCAACACGGCATCGGTGTCGGCCCCGGCCCGCGGCGCGGGCCGCAGCACCGCGCCGCGGGGCGCGCCTGGCACGCGCGGAATCGGCAACACTTCCTCGCCGAATTGCCGGACGTGGTCGAAGATGGCAGCGTGCCGTACCTGCTCGTCTTGCAGAAAGTCCTCGTAACCGTTCACCGGACCGCACACTACCCCATGCTGGCGAAGTACCCGAAGCCAGTGTTCAGTACTCTTCACCCGAAAGGTCTGCTCCAGGGCCTCGTTGATCTCCGCCGCATGCGCAAACCGCGAATTTGCGGTCTTCATCCGGGAGTCGTCGAGCCACTCCATCTTCTCGGTAGCGCGACACAGTCCGGCGAACATCTTGTCGTGCAGCGATGTCACATTGACGAAACCGTCGAGGGTCCTAAAGGTGCCTGCGGGAACGCTGACAGGTCGTGGTGGTCTGGCGCCATTGAGTGCGCGATCCACGATAGCCGTTCCCTGCATGGCGGCGGCCGCCTCCAGCAGCGAGACGTGCACGTGCTCGCCTTTTCCCCGCATGGCGCGCCGATACAGCGCCGCAGCGGTCGCATGTGCCGCAAAGACCCCGGTCATTACGTCGACAACCAGGATCCCGACTTTGCGCGGGGCGCCTCTCTCGTCCTGATTGGCTACCATCAGGCCGCTGAGAGCCTGGAGCGTCGAGTCCGAAGCGGGACGATCGGCATACGGGCCGTCCGGGCCGAAACCTGTAACCGAAACGTAGACCAGACCCGGATTCTCGGGCGCCAACGAGTCCCAGGAAAGTCCGAGGCGGTCCATCACACCCGGGCGGAAGCTCTCGACGAGGACATCTGCTTTCCCGGCGAGGCGGCGAATCACCTCGCGCCCATGATCACTCGCGGCATCCACGCATATCGAGCGCTTGCCGAGGTTGTTCGCCACGGTAAGCGCGGTGAGGCCTTCGATCGCCAGACCGATTCCGCGGCTCCAGTCCCCGGAAGGTGGTTCAACCTTCGTAACGGTCGCGCCATTCTGGAGCAGTATCTCCGCGCAATAGGGTCCCGCGATGCCTTGACTCAGATCGAGGACGCTCAAGCCGGAGTAAGGCAGAAGAAGAGCTGGATCCATTGACGGAAGAATTCCTGTTCCAGGTTGCCGGCGGCCCGGAGATGGACGAGACATCATGGCCGGCGACGCGCCGACGGCCATGGTGTCTCACTAGCGTCAGAACTTCACCTTGTCGTAGATCTCGCGGCGCAATGCCTGCTCGAACTTCGCCTGATCGGTTCCCGTCTCGGCCACGATTGCCTTCCACTTTTTGAGTTTTTCGACAAAGGTGCGTGCAAGCGGCTCCGGATCCTTCACACCGCGTTTCCTTGCGGCCTCGATGGCAGCTTGGATCTCGGCCTCGCGATGCTCTTCCAGCAACTTCTTAAGGGCTGCGTCAGGTTGTCGAATCTCGACGCCTTTCGAGCGCCCCTGGCTCTTCACATCCTCGTCATCCTTCACATAGCCGACAGCCAGGGCCGCGAGTGCGGCGGGCACGTGCTTGACGAGGACCTCCCGGTCCGACTCCTTGATCGCTTTCCAACTCCTTTCGTTGAAGGCAAGGAAGGCGCCGCCGAGATACGCGCCCATCGGCAGGTCGATTGCGTTCTTCGTCACGTCCCACAACGACAGGGTCTGCATCCAAGAAAGGGCGCCAATCATGCAATCAAGTTGGCCCCTTTCCAATGCCTCATACGCCTCGGCGTTGGGAATATTGACCGGGACCCCCCCCATCTTTGCAGCCCAGCGTCCGTATACGGTCCCTGCTGCGCGCATCTTCAGGCCCTTGAGGTCCGCGAGCCCCGCGACTGGCGTCTTGCACATCAGCACGTAGGGGGTCGTCGCGTATGCGCCGAGATAGACGGTCTTGTACTTGCGATACTCACGCAGGCATTCGTCGCATCCGAGCAATACGGTTTCGTTGACCGCCCCCATGGCCGACAACGGATCCTCAGCCAGCAGGGCGAGATCGCTCATCAGGGTGTTCAGCGGGATCTCGTTCTGGTGATAGAGGCTCACGATGAAACCACCATCGACCAGACCATCGCGTATCGCCGACGCAGTGCCCTTGCCGCCGACTAGCACGCCTCCGGGGTGGAGTTCGATTTTCAGAGATCCGTTCGTTTCCTTCCTGACCGTGTCGAACAGCGGCTCCAGCGCATAGCGATTGCTGGCGTGCGTCGGCGGAAGATAATTCGAGTACGCCAAGGGCTTCGATTGCGAAGACGCCGATGGCGAGATCACGGCCATCAGACTGGCCACTACGAACGCGACTGCAGCGGTTCTCCTGAGCATTGCATGTCTCCTTGATTGTGAAGGCAGGGTGGGTTCAGTTCATCAAACTGGGCAGATAAAGACTGATCGGAGGGAACGTGATCAACAGCATCACGATCACCGCCTCCGCACCCAGGAACCAGATCAGACCTCTAAAGATCGTCGCCAGCGGAATCTGTGTCCCAACGACGCCGCTTACGACATAGGCACTCAATCCGACGGGGGGAGTCAGCAGACCGATCTCCAGATACTTGATCACCAAGACGCCGATCCAGATGAGGTCCAGCTCCAGCGCACGGAAGATCGGCATGAGGACCGGCAGTGTGACGAGCATCAGTCCCATCGGATCCAGGAACATGCCGAGGAACACATAGATCAGCGATGCACCCAGAACGACCAGCATCGGGTCCGCTGCCCAGTCACCCATCAAACCGGCGAGATGGGCAGGCACACCGCTGAGTGCAAGGAAGCGCGTCAGCAGAATGGCACCGATGGCGACGAAGAAGATCGAAGACGTGCCGACCAAGGCCTCGACAATGCTTTCCTTCAAGGCCGACTTCGACAGGCGCCTCCTGGAAATCGCGATGACGAAGGTCAGAAAGGCACCAACCGCGGCCGCTTCAGTCGTGGTGGCGATTCCGCCGTACAGGCTTCCGGCTACACCGAACACCAGAACCGGCACCGGCCACACCTTCCCGAGAATCGCGATTCTCTCGCCCCAGCTTGCGCGGCCGGCTGGAACCGGAGCAAGGCTCGGGTTCAACGCACACCGCCCGACGATCATTGTGGCGTAGACAAGTGCAGTCAGCAGGCCAGGAAGGATTCCCGCGATCAGCAGCTTGCTGATCGGCTGTTCGGTGAAAACCCCATAGACCACAAAAAGAATGCTGGGTGGAATCAACGAGCCGAGCGTGCCACTCGCCGCCACGACGCCGGCAGCGAGGCCAGGGTCATAGCGGAGACGAAGCATCTCGGGAATGGCGATTCTTCCCATTGCGGCCGAAGTCGCAAGGCTCGACCCCGACACCGTGGCGAAACCCGCAGATGCGAAGTTCGTGGCCACGGCGAGGCCTCCCGGAAGCGAGGAGAGCCAGAGCCGCGCAGCCGTGAAGAGCTCGGAGGTCAGACCAGTGTGATAGGCGACCGAACCCATCAGCAGGAACATCGGGACGGCGGACAGCGACCAATGGGCGGCGAACTCAAAGGGCAATCCTGCCAGCGCGGCGATCGACGCGCCCGGCCCCCGCAGCAAGGCGATTCCTCCGATAGACACCATCCCGATGGAGATCCCGATCGGGATCCTCAACGCCATGCACAACACCAACAGAACAAGCCCAAGGTAGCCGATTGTCAGCGATGAGAGCTCAGGCATCCCGGCCTCCAAACAGGCGGATCAGACCCTGAAGCAGCATCCAGATGGCCATCAGGCCCCCGCCTATGGGTACGGTCCATCTTGCGGGCCAGATCGGGATCTCGAAGTAGATCGCGCTCGTGGATTCTCCGATCAAGGTCATTTCCATCGCCTCGACGCCCGAGCTCCAGGAAAACAGGAACATGTAGGCCGCCCCGATCAGCGAGGTGACACCCACGAGCAAGCGCAGCGCATTCGCGGGCAGCCAGTCGGTCGCCAGCGTCATGACGATGTGCCCTTCCTTCTTCTGCACGAACGCGAAAGGCAGAAAGGCACATGCGGCCATGAAAAGGTAGGACACCATTTCCAGCGTCCCGGGCACCGGTTGATGGAAGAGGTACTTCAACGCTACGTCCAGGACGACGACGATCATCATCGAAATCAGCGCGACGCCGGCCACAACTAAGGCAGCGAACGTCAGACCGTCCAGTGCCTTGCGCAGGTAGTTCATCAAGGGCCCTCCTCCAGACGCCCGGTCGAAAGCGGGGACTACTTCGGCCGCCGCCTGTAGAGCATCTTCGCGGTCATCTCCTGGACGGTGCTCCCGTCTTGCTTGACGATGCGCCGCTGGAAAGTAATGACGCCGCGATCGGGCTTGCTCGATTCCTTCTTCTCAAGGACCTTCACTACCATTCGAATGGTGTCGCCGTGTTTGACCGGCCCGAGCATTCTCCAGCCGTCGATCTGGAGCAACGCGATCAAGGTCCCGTCGTTCACGCCACTGGCGTACTGCAGGCCAGCCGACACCGCGTAGACCAGCGGTCCGTGCGCGATCGGCTCTCCGAAACCCGTTTCCTTGCAGTACTCGAAGTTCGTATGCACCTCGTTGAAGTCACCCGACAGGCATGCGAAGTTAATGATGTCCGTCTGGGTGATGGTCCGTGCGGGCGTCTCCATCTCTGCCCCCACTTCGAAGTCCTCGAAGTAGCGTCCGCGCACAGTGCGTTGAGTCATCTTCCTTCTCCTTGGTGCGATGGTTAGCGTTTGTCTTTGGTGAGAATCAAGGTGCAGTGCGACGAGAGGATTCCTCCTTCGTTGTGCACTAGGGCGACTTCCGCGCCAGGGACCTGTCGATCGCCCTGGCCCCCCCGAAGTTGCCGGACCGCCTCGACAATCCCGAACAACCCACCGGCGGCCCCGGCATGCGCATGAGAGAGCATCCCCCCGTGCGTGTTCACCGGGAGTCGGCCGTCGAGCCGGGCGTGTCCCCCCGCGTAGAACGCGCCGCCTTCGCCGCGCTTGCAGAAACCCAGTTCCTCGAGCTCGATGATCGGCACTATGGAGAAGCAGTCATACAGCTGCGCAACGTCGATGTCCTCCGGGCCGAGACCCGCCATGCGGTAAGCCGCTTGCCCCGACTCCGTTGCGCCGAACTCCGTCAGGCTCGGCGCACACATGATGTGCTCGTGCGTGTGGAACTCGCCGACCCCGGCGACGTAGACCGGCTTGCTCGGAAGGTCGCGCGCACGCTCCGCCGAGGTCACGATGAAGGCCCCGCCTGCATCGGACAAGAGGCAGCAGTCCAGCATCTTCAGGGGGTCGGCAATCGGCTTGGAGCCAAGCACCTCCTCCATCGTCAAAGGCTTCCGCATGTGCGCGTTGGGGTGCAGCGATGCGTGGTGGCGGGTCGTCACGGCCACCGAAGCCATCTGCTCCTCGGTGGTGCCGAACTCCTCCATGTGCCGACGGGCGATCATCGCGTAGAAGCTCGGAATCGACGGCCCATAAGGCTTCTCGTAATACGGATGGCCGACGGCCATCAGGGCGGCCACCGCCTGATCGCGAGACTGCCCGGTCGCTCGGTTCTCACCTGCACACACCAGGACGGTATTGCACTGCCCCGACACGATCGCTTCGGCGGCATGCTTCAGCATGACCGCCGGCGTTGCCCCCCCCACGACGAGCGACGCATTGAACCGAGGTTTGAGGCCGAGGTACTCGCAGAGCACCGACCCGAGCATGAAGTACGGCTCGGTAAACGAATAGGCCGTGAGCACGCCATCGATCTCGGACAGTGGCAGACCGGAGTCTTCTAGGGCCCGCTTTGCCGCCTGCGCGTTGAGGCCCAGTCCGCTCATGGTCGGGACTTTGCCGATGTCCGATTCGCCCACGCCAACAATCGCAATCCTATTGCGGAGCGTTGCTTCAACCGTCATTTACTGCCTCCGTTTTTTTCAGCACGACAAGGGCATCGACTGCGATGCCTTCGTGCTCTCCGAGAATGAATGGATTGATGTCGATTTCCGACACTTCGTCCCGCAGCTGCCAAGCCAGTTCAGAAAGACGCACCACGGCGTCTGCCAGGGCGTCGACCGCAAGGGGCGGCATGTTGCGGAACCCCGTCAACAGGGGCGATCTCTTGAGCGTCCCGATCATTCGGGTCGCCTCGGCCCGGTCGACCGGCGCAAGCCCGACCACGACGTCTCTAGTGAGCTCGACTTCGATGCCACCGAACCCGACCACGACCAGGGGACCGAACTGCTCGTCGCGGCGCACGCCGAGGATCATCTCGACCTTGCCTTCAGCCATCTTCTGGACAAGGAGACCATTGATCGCCGGCCTGCCCGGAAGCGCAGCCGCGCGCTCGAGAAGCTCGCCCGCCACCTGGCGGACCTCCGCCTCGTTCGAGAGCCCCAGCCTGACGACACCCGCTTCGGTCTTGTGCGGGATTCCCGCCGAGTCGACCTTGAGGGCGATCGGAAAGCCGATCTCCCTTGCGGCGATCATTGCGGATTCCGGATCAGTCGCCAGCACCTCTCGCGTAACCGGGATGCCATGGGCAGACAGCAGCGCCTTCGACTGGCTCTCGCTGAGGATGCCGTCTCCGCCATCGAATGACGGCACCGGCCCTTCAGTCGCCAGGTCGTGGGAGCGCCCCCGCATCGACAGCAACCGATCCCGGCGCTGGTAGTGATCGAGCCATTTCCCGAGCGCCTTCAGGCATCGGCGCATCGAACGGAACATCGAGATCCGAGGCGAACGGTCATAGACCTCGCTACCCGGCCCTTCGAGCCATTCGTTGATCCATACCAGGCAGATCGGCTTCTGCAGCTCTGCCGCCAAGCCGCACAGAAACTTCGCCCTATCGACTGTCGTCGGCTTCTGCGCCGACATCATCGGCACGACGACGGCCGCGTAACCCGGATCATCGGCAAACGCACGGATGCAGTCGCCGTACATCTGGAAGCTTTTCAGGGATTCGGCTGTCAGATCGCACGGATTTGCGGTGGATCCGAAATCCGGCACCACGCGTGCCAGTCGCGCGGAAGTCTCCGGCTGCGGCATTGGAAGCGAGATGCCGAGCACATCCGCCTTGTCCGCAGCCATTACTGCGGCGCCGCCGGAACTCGCCATCACGCCGATGCCTGCGGCGGTGGGGCGGCCCGCTCTGGAGAAGAACAAGGCCGCTTCGAGCATCTCTTCCCACTCGTCGATCACAACGACCCCCGCTCTCTCGAAGGCCGCGCGATATGCCTCGACAGCGCCCGCCATCGTGCCCGTGTGAGACTGGGCGGTCCTCCTGCTGATCTCGCTATTGGCCAGCTTGTAGATCAGCAATGGCTTGTCCGCCACCAGGGCGCGCCGCGCGGCTCCCATCAGCCGCTCGCCATCCCGGACGCCTTCGAACATGCAGGCTATGACCTTGGTGGCCGGATCCTCAACAAGGTAGTTGATCAGGTCACATACGTCGACGTCGCAGGAATTTCCGGTCGACAGATAGTGTGAAAAGCCGGCCCCGCGCTGCATGGCCTGAAGCACGCAGTACCCGAGTGCACCACTCTGCGAAATCAGTCCGATGTCGCCCTTGGCCATCGGCATCTCGCTGAACCCGGGCATGAAGGTCAAGCCGATCCCGCTACCAAGGTTGACGATCCCGACGCAGTTGGGCCCAAGCACACGCATCCCGGATCGCTGCGCGATCCTTGCGATCCGCTGCTGGGAGTCGACGAGTGCGGGCGAGCCTACTTCGGCGAATCCGGCCGAGTAGATGATCATGCCGCCGGCCCCGATCGCTGCGGCACGCTCTGCCAACGATTCGACGTGCTCCTTCGGGACGGCGACGACCACGCAGTCCGGAACCTCCGGAAGATCCTCCAGCGTCGCGTAGCACTTCAGTCCAGCAATGGACTCACTGCGAGAATTCACCGGATAGACTTTGCCGCCGTAGCCGACCCGGATGTTCTCCAGCGTTCTCGCGCCAAATGACCCCGGCTTGTCCGAGGCCCCTACGACCGCGACGGAGTTCGGGTCGATCAGCCTCCTCAACTCCTGGCGGCCGAAGAGTTCGCGTCGCCCCAAGACGTGGCCGAAGGGATGGTTCACAGCCCGAGCTCGCGAGCGATCAGCTGCCTTTGGACTTGCGACGTCCCTCCGCCCACTGTGGCGTTTCGCGCGTCACGCCAGTAGCGCTGCATGTCGTGATCCTTCGTGTATGCATGTCCGCCGAGGATCTGCATGCCCTGGGCCGTGACCTTCTGGAGCATCTCCGAGACGAAAAGCTTGGCCATGCTCGCCTCTTTCCTGCAAGGGAGGCCCCGGTCGTAGCGCCACGCCGCCATCTGCGTCAGCCAGCGCCCCGCCTCGAGCTCCGTTGCCATGTCGGCCAACATGTGCGCGATTGCCTGGAACTTGGCGATGGGGTGGCCGAACTGCTCACGCTCCTTGGCGTATCGAACCGCGTCATCGAGCGCGCTTCGTGCGCTGCCAAGATAGTTCGCCGCGAGCGTGATTCGCTCACGCTCGAGATGCCGGCCGATGTACTCCCACGCACGCCCCTCTTCGCCTATCAGGTAGCGGGAGGGAATCCGGACGTCGTCGAAGAAGACCTCATTAAGTCCGAGCACCCGCCGCCCAATGACATCTAGCTTGCGAAGCGTGACGCCTGGCGCATCGTTCGGCACCAAGAAGAGCGATATCCCCTGATGACGACTGGCGCCTTTGCCGGTGCGCACGGCGACGATCATCTTGTTGTTCGCCGCGTCTGCGCCGCTCGAGAACAGCTTCTGGCCGGAGATCAACCAGTCATCGCCGTCGCGTCGTGCGCGGGTCGCCAAGGCCGCGGCGTCCGATCCGGACTGCGGCTCGGTCAGGCTGAAGGAGAGCTTCGCCCTACCGCCGGCGACTTCTGGCAGGATCTCCCCCTTGATCTCCTCGCTCGCGAAGTCGGCCAAAATGAGTGCACCCCATGCCTGAAGGGCGATGCGTGTGCCGAAATCCACGCTTGGCCGGGATACTTCCTCGAAGAGAACGACGCAGTCGGCCATCGGGCTACCCATACCGCCGTACTCGACCGGCACCATCATGGAAAAGAAACCAGCGTCGGCCATCGCTGCGTGGAGCGGTTCCGGGAATAAACCTTCGTTGTCCCATTGCCGGACTTTCTCGGGCGGACACTCCAAACGCATGAATCGTTCGACAGCATCGCGGAGAATCCGCTGGTCCTCGGTGGGTGCGAAGTCCATGGCTCAGGCCCCCCGTACGAACTGCGGAATCCTTGCGCCGTCTCCGCGGTCTTCGAAGACGACGCGGACTTCGTCGCCGATGCGCGTGTCCAGCGCGCCCTCGCCGACCACATTCGCCATCATTCTCGGCCCTTCCTCTAGGTCGATCAGCGCGACGACGTAAGGCACTCGATCCCCAAACGCGGCTGCGGGCGCGCGGCGAACGATGCTAAAGCTGTGAACCACACCCTTGCCCGTCGCCTCGACCCAGTCCAGGTCATGCGACCAGCATTTCGGGCATAGGTATCGCGGCATGAAGTGGAACTCCCCACATGCTCTGCACTTGCGAACCAAGAGCTTCCCCTCGCGGGCCGCATTCCAGTAAGGTGCGGAATCGGGATTCACGACAGGACTCGGCAACTTCTCAATCATTCTCGATCCTCGGGCATTTCAGGTTGGATTCAGGCGGCGACATACTTGAGCCAGCGCCCCCCGTCTACGATCATGTTCTCGCCGGTGACGTAGCCCGCCAGATCGGAAGCAAGGAACACGGCCGCATTGGCGATGTCCTGCTTCTTGCCGAAGCGACCCAACGCGGTCTTGCGTCTCTCCAGGTCCTCCCTACCGGTGTCGACGTAGAGACGCTTCACACCTTCGGTATCGCCGATGGGGCCGGGGGAGATCGTATTGACGCGGATGTTGTCGCCCCCCCACTCGACGGCCAGCGTCCGCGATAGCGACAGGATGCCGGCCTTGGCCGCCGCGGCATGCGCCGCGCCGGGCCAACCGGACAGACCGAGCATCGTGATGATGCTGATGATCGATCCGCCAAACCGGGAGCGCCTGAGGTGCCCATAGGCCGCGTGGCACCCGTAGAACGTGCCATTGAGATCGATGTCGACGACAGTCCGCCACCCGTTTGGAGACAACTCGGCAGTCGGGCAGTGGAAATTTCCGGCCGCGTTGTTCACCAAGATGTCCAGTCCGCCGAACTTGGCCACTGCGGCGTCGATGGCAGCCTTCAACTCCTCGTAGTTCCGCACGTCGGCGCGTAAGGCAATCGCGTCACCGCCGTCTGCGCGCAAGCGCTCGAGCCCGGATTGCAGGCGCTCCTCGTTGCGCCCCGCAATCGCAACGCTAGCTCCGAGTCGCGCATAGCACGACGCAATCTCGAGGCCGATGCCGCCGCCGCCGCCGGTAATGAAGGCAACCCGCCCCTTGAGGGTGTCAACTCTGAACATCAACGCGCTCCTTGTTTCGCGGACCGGTTCCGGAAGGCGGCGAGGGCCTTGCGGTGACCTTCCGTGGTCGAAGCCAGCGCAAACGCATCGGCCTCGTGGCTGAGCGCACCCTGAAGATTCGCGGCCCAGTACTGCGCACACATCGACTTCGTCAGCATCAATGCCTCCCAGGGAAGGGAAAGCAATTCAGTGACGAGAGACATGCTTTCAGCATGCAAAGCCTCCGGCGGGACGACTCGTCGCGCGAGCCCCAGCCTCGACGCTTCGGCGGCCGGGACGGTCCCACCCGACAGAAGCACGTCCAGGGCGAGCGCTGCATGTAGCTTCGCCTGCAGCAAGTAGGCGGCGCCGCCGTCCGGCACAAGCCCCAACTTCACGAAGGGGAACACCAGTTTGGCGTCATCGGCCAAGACGAGGATATCGGCCGCCAAAGCGAGCGATGCGCCTCCGCCAACAGCCAGGCCCTGCACGGCCGCGACCACCGGCTTTCGCATCCGAGCCAGCGCGACGTGGTGCTCCTGCGCCATCAGGATGCGATCACGCCACGCGAGCGGAGTCGAAGGCGCATCGACCAGGTCAGCTCCCGCGCAAAAGGCTCGCCCTTCCCCGCGCAGCAGCACGACGCGGACTTCGTTGTCTTCTGCAACGTCGGCGATGCACGTACCCAAGGCTGCGCGCATCTCACTGGACAGCGCATTCAGCTTGTCGGGGCGCGACAAGGTGATGGTTGCAAGGGCATCGGCTTTTTCAAGCTTCACCGTTCCTGATTCGGACATTCGGTGGATCCTCAATATGGCGTTCCGGGGGCACTCAACACGCCCGTCGCGCACTACGCAAATGCCATGCCAGGCGGCAGTGAGCGACTCGCGGCGACACGCTATGCGCCATGGGCGACGCAACCGTTCGACGACAGTCGAGGCTTCTCGAGTGACGGGCTGCCAAGCTGAACCACTCCGAACGGAGTGCCGGTTGATTCAAGCCCGGATGTAGTCATCGCATACATGCTGACGCCAGCGAACACAGCCACGAGAGCAGGCCACCGAAAGCTCGCCATGCGCCCATGGCTCATTCCGCCTTGATGCCGGCCTTGTTGACCACGTCTCTCCAGCGGACCGTTTCATCCGAGATCCACTTGGTGAGCATCCCCCCACTACCACCGACCGCTTCCATGCCGCGCGCCTGCATCTGCGCGCGAAACTCGGGCTCGCGCGCAATGGCAGCGAACTCAGCGTCGAGTCGATCGAGCACCGGCTTGGGTACCTTGGCCGGCGCGAGGATGCCGTACCAGCCAAGCACTTCGAAGCCAGGCGCGCCAGCTTCCGACACCGTCGGAACGTCGGGTAGAAGTGAGCTGCGCTCTTTCGTGGCCACGGCAATCGCGCGGAGCTTGCCGGACTGGATATGCGGCATGGCGCCCCCGAGCGTGGCGAACATCCCGTCCAGACGCCCGCCCATGAGCTCCAGAAAAGCCTGGGATTCTCCACGGAAAGGGATGTGCTGGACGTCGATGCCGATCTGGTCCTTCAGCAGCTCGGTCATCAGATGGGCAGTGGAGGCGTTGCCGGCAGAGCCGTAGTTGAGAGCGCCTGGTTTGGCGCGGGCCATCGCGATCCAGTCTGCGAAGGTCTTCGGAGGCCGCTCCGGATGGGCGACGAACACCATCGAGAAAGTGGAGACGAGCGAAACCGGAGAGAAGTCGCGCAGAGTGTCGTATGACAGATCCTTGCGCAGGCTGGCGTTCACGCTTGCGAGCCCTTGCCCAACGAGCACGATGGTGTAACCGTCGGCAGGCGCTTTAGCAGCGGCCTCCATCGCGATGATCCCGCCACCACCGGTTCGGTTTTCGACGACGACGGATTGGCCGATTCGTTCGCCGAGATGCTTTGCCAGGAGTCGGGCAACGACATCGGTGAGGCCTCCGGCAGCGTATGGACAGATCAGACGAATCGGACGGGAGGGAAAGTCCTGTGCCACTGCCGGCGCCATCGGCAGGACGAGGCTTGCGCCGAGCAGCAGACTGCCCAGCCCCTTTCGAAAAACGGACATGCTGGCCTCCTCAAAGAAGACGGTGATGATGCGCTGGCGCTCAGGCTCGAGCCGTGACGCCAGCGCCGACGAGATGCTCTACCCCTCGCGCCGAAGGACCAGCCTCGGCGAGGAGCCCTAGACCGTGCTTCCCCCCGTCCGCCGTCGCGAAAGAATCGAGCGCACCGGGTCTGGGGTGTAGCTGGACTGCGCCCGAGGTATCAAGCACTTTGCATGCCAGTGCGCAGGACGCCTTGTCCGCCGCCAATTGCCGACCGGATAACCAGGCCACGGAGTTCGCTCGCTGTTCACCGGGAATACAGCATCGCCCCCCATGGTGTAGGCAGTAGGAACACCTGTGCACAATGGACACGAGCAGCTTGCTGTGCCGTGTCGGAGCGCCCTCGGGGCCGCCCGTTTGCCAATCGGGCCGCGGTCTGTCCTTCAGCCCGCGCTGAGATCTCGCCGTGATCCGACCGCTGCCGACATCGCCACGCTCACTGCGAAAAGTCCGAAGGCCGCTCCAAGCATTGCCGGCCCGGAACCTCGATAGAGGAGCAGCATACCGAGAGCACTGACACCGACTGCCTGCCCCAGGAAGAACGATGCCGAGAAGGCAGCCATCGCGGCGCCGCGCCGCTCCGACACCAATTGCGTCGCATTGGTCTGCAGAGTGCTGTGCAGCATGTAGAAGCCGAGGCCCGCGCAGAATGCCGCCGGCACGGCATAAACCAAGGGCGCCGCGGCGCCGATCGTCGCCAGGCCGCCGGCAGCGAGTCCTCCCCCAGCCAATACCAACAGCCTTTCGCCCAACCGAAGAAGAACGGGCGCAAACAAGGAGAAGACGAGGCCGCCCACGCCGGTCAGCATCACGATGGACCCAGCCAGACTCAGCGATATCCCATGAGTGGCCTGAAGATGATAGGGAATGAAAGCAAGGGCCCCGAAATACAGTGCTCCCTCGAGACAGACGATGATGAATATCACGAGTGCCCGTCGCTGCCGCAAAACTTGGCGATAGTCGTCGAGCGCGCCACCGAGCAGAGAGTGGGTAACGGGGCTCCTCCGCAGAGCGATCGGGGGGAGTTTGCCGCGCATGGACAGCAACATCAGCCCTCCCGCCAGATACAGGACAGAGAGAACTGCGAAGACGTGCCGCCATCCGAACGAAGCCTCTGCTGCGAACCCCCCGAGGAATATTCCACAGGTGACCCCAAGGGACATCCCGACCAAGAGCCGCGACAGCGAGGCCTGGCGAGCCTGATACGGCACGACATCGCCAATCCAGGCCATCGCGAGCGTCATGAGCGCGCTATTTGCCGCTCCTGAGCAAAGACGGGCGATGCGGAGCCATTCGAAGTCGGGGGCAAGCGCGCAGGCGAGCGTGGCGATCGCGGACACCACGCATCCATGTGCGACAACGACCATCTTGCCGTAGCGATCGCCGAGAACGCCGATGGCGAGCAGCGAAGCGCCATATGCGAATCCGAAGTAGGTGACCGTGTCGGACGCCTCATTGATCGCGATGCCGAACTCGCCACTGAGCCGGGGTATGAGTGCGTCCATCACACGCATCGATATTCCCGCACAGAAGGCGACGAAGCACAGGATGTTCCGAACCAGCCGAAGTGACGTCTCGTCGGCTGCGGTCGATGGACGCGACGGGGCTGCGCACGGCGCATGTTCGCAATGATTCGATCCCGATGGCCGGGATCCGTCCGCAGGCGCGCCCCCTTCCTGCTCGACGTGACTCACATCCGCTCTAGTCGAAGGTGAGAACGATCTTTCCAAGCGCCCTTCCCGCGTGAACGACTGACATGGCCTCTGCAAATCGCTCCACGGGATAGGTTCGCATCACGTTTGGCCTGACGGCACCCTGCTGGTACAGCTTGGTCAACTCACGTTGGACTTCGTGAACCCGCTCGGGCGTAAAGCTCCGGTAGTCGCTCCACTGAAGACCGATGGCGCTGATGTTCTTGACGAGCAGGTAGTTCGCCTTGATGTCCGGGATGCGCCCGGCGGCGAAACCGATGACCACGATCCGGCCGCACCAGGCGAGCGCGCGGATCGCTCCGTCGAACACGTCACCGCCAAGCGTGTCGAGAACGACGTCGACGCCCCGTTTCCCGACCGCAGCGTGCACCTGATCACGAATGGCGTCCCGGAGGTTCGCAACCGACAGGTCGACGACATGGTCGGCGCCGTTGCGACGCGCGAGATCGGCCTGCTCCGCGCTGGCGACGCCGGCGAGCACGGTGGCGCCGAGCGCCTTCGCGATCTGCACGGCCGCCAGCCCGACGCCGCCGGCCGCGCCGTTGACGAGGACGGATTCGCCGCGCCGGTACTGCCCGCGATCGACCAGCGCAAAGTACGCGGTCTGGTATACGAGGCCCATCGCCGCGGCATCCACGAAGCTCATGTCGTCCGGAATCTGGTGGCACTGCGCCTCCGACGCCGCAAGCCGCGAAGCGTAGGCGCCGAACTCGACCTGGGCGACCACCCGATCTCCGGCACTCAGGTGCCGGACGCCCGACCCGACGGCGGCGACGATGCCCGCCGCATCCTTGCCTGGGCTGAACGGGCGCTCGGGAAGGATCTGATACTTCCCCGTCACGACCAGCAGGTCCGGGAAGTTCACGGCCGCGGCCTTCACGTCGATCAGCACCTCGTGATCCGCAAGGACGGGATCCGGGACTTCCTCGACGCGGTGGGAGTCTGGAGGCCCGAATTCCCTGATCACGACCGCCTTCACTTCTTCACCTCCAGTGGCGCACCGACGAAGTCGACATTGCCCTCGCCCAGGCCGGGGTAGCGTCGGGCTTGCGCGTCGCGTCCGATTCCGGCGACCGGCAGGGGGAGCGCGGGAATGGCCTGCCCGTCGGCGGTCTCGACCTGCCGGTCGAAGAGACCTCGCGCGTGGAAGTGCGGATTGGCCACGGCCTCCTCCAGCGACTTGACGACGCAGACGCAGGCATCCACGCCGTCGAAGCGCGCGGCCCAATCGGCGGCGGAGCGCGAGGCGATGGTCTTGGCGATGGCGGCGCGCACGGCTTCGGGATCGGCCCGATCGTCGACCAGGTCGGGCCGGCCGATCACCTCGACGAACTTCTCCCAGAATTTCTGCTCGAGCGGGGCCGCGGCGAGAAACCGGCCGTCCGCGGTGGCATAGACCTGGTAGCGCGGCGTGCCGCCGGTGACCAGCTCTGCACCCGGCTTCGGCCAGCCGCCGCCCGAGAACCCGTTCCCCAGCCCCCAGTACATGAAGGTGAACAGATTGTCGGCCATTGCCACGTCGAGGTGGCAGCCCTTTCCGTCCGCATCGCGCTGGCGCAAGGCCAGCAGGATGTTCAGCGCGGCCGGGTAGGCGCCGCCCCCGATGTCGGCGACCAGCGCCTGCGGCAGGCCGGGCTTGCCGTCGGCCCCGGCGCTGAGCCCCAGCATGCCGGTCTCCGCCTGGTAGTTGAGGTCATGCGCCGCGACGTCGGCCATCGGGCCGGTCTGGCCGTATCCGGAAATGGAGCAATAGACGAGACGCGGGTTCAGCGCCGACAGCACGTCGTAGCCGAGCCCCAGGCGATCCATCACGCCGGGCCGGAACTGCTCGACCAGCACGTCGGCATCGCGGGCAAGCGCGACCGCCGCCTGGGCGTCGATCGGATTCTTCAGATCGAGCGTGACGGAACGCTTGCCGCGATTCAGCAGCGCGAAATTGACGCTGTCGGTGCCGAAGCGCGGCTCGTAGGCACGCATCTCGTCGCCACGCCCGGGGCGCTCCACCTTGACGACCTCGGCGCCGGCTTCGGCGAGCAACAGCGTGCAAAGCGGTCCCGGCAACAGCGTGCTGAAGTCGAGGACTCGCACCCCTGCGAGTGGGCGGCGCGTCATTCCACTACCCGACCGGCTCGCGCTTTGGCCACCTGGGCGCGCCGGGCGGGCGCATAGGGCTCCTGCCCGAGCGCCCGGTACAGCGCGAGCGTCACGTCGTGGTGGTGCTCGAGGCCGGTGCGCTCCAGGAGACCGATCGGCCCTTCCGGGTAGCCGAGGCCGAGGCAGAGGGTCTTGTCAAGGTCGTCGGCCGTGGCCAGCTTTTCGTCGAGCCTGCGCAGGGCCGCATTGAAGTAGGGCCGGATCAGCCGATCGACGATCCGCCCCGGGAAGTCGTTGCAGACTGCAACGACCAGGCCGGCCGCCTCGAAGGCCTCGCGCGCGGCGGCGAGCGCCTGCCTGGAGGTTCGGGGCTGGCGGACAAGCTCGACCAGGGCGGTGGGCTCGGCGCGGCCGAGCCGGTAGCGGGCGAAGCCCACGACGTTCGAGCCCTCGGTGCCGCGGGACTCCCCGGTGTGCACGCCCAGGCACTCGGTGCCGAGCTCGATCGCGACGAACGCGCGAGCGGAGGCGTCGGACAGGCCTCGATACGCTTCGCCGGCCCGCTCGCCGATGATGACGACGCCGTCGCCCGACTGGTCCGCCGCGTCGAGGAACGCGTGTTGCGACGGAAACGAGCGGCTCTCGCCCACCTGAAGGATCTGGTAGCTCGGCATGTCAGGCTCCGTACATCTTCGTGTCGCGGTATTCGTGGAATCCGCGGCCGGTCTTCTTTCCGAGCCGGCCGGCCGCGATCATGCGCCTGACCAGCGGCGGGCAGGACGCCCGCGGCTCGTTAGTGAGGCCGTACATCGCGTCGCATAGCAGACGCTGGGTGTCCATGCCGACAAGGTCCAGCAGCTCCAACGGCCCCATCGGATAGCCGAGCGCGGCCTTGATCGCCTTGTCGATGTCGGCCGCCTCCGCGACGCCCTGCTCGACAAGCCGGATCGCGTCGTTATTGAACGGGATCAGGAAGTAGTTGAGGATGAAGCCGGGCGTGTCCTGCGTACGGACCGGCTTCTGGCCCAGGGCCTCGCAGAACTTCCACGCGCGCTCGAAGGTCTCGTCGCTGGTGTTCAGCCCCGGGGACATCTCGACCAGCTTCATCAGTTGCGCAGGCAGGCAGAAGTGCATGCCGACGAACCGGTCCGCACGGCCGGAGCCGCCCGCGATCTCGGTGATCGAGATCGTGGACGTGTTCGACGCGAAGATCGCATGCTCGCCGCAGACCTCGTTCAGCTTCGCGAACAGGCCGTGCTTGACCTCCAGGCTCTCGAACACGGCCTCGATGACCAGGTCGCAGTCGGCCAGCTCGGCCAGATCGGTGGTGCCCTGCCAGGCTTCCATGATCCTTGGCAGATCGTCGGCCGCGAGCTTGCCGCGCTCGACCGACTTGCGAAGGAAGGCCTCGGTCTGCCCCCGCGCCCGCGCGACCGCATCGGGGCGCGTGTCGTAGACGCGGGTGCGAAAGCCGGCGCGCGCGCACACGATGGCGATGCCGGCGCCCATGGTTCCGCAGCCGGCAATGCCGACCGTCTTGATGTCGTTCATGCGGATCTCCTCGAATTCTTCACTTCTTCTTCAGGAAGCTGCGGCCGATCAGCTGCCGATGGACCTGGTTCGTGCCTTCCCAGATCTGCGTAATTTTCGCGTCGCGCATCAGGCGCTCGACCCGGTAGTCCTTGCAATAGCCGTAACCGCCGAAGAGCTGCACCGCGTCGGTGGTCATCCTCATCGCCAGGTCGCTCGCGCGCAGTTTCAGCACCGAGGCCTCGACCCCGAACTCGCTCGCCCCTGCATCGACCATCGCGCCGACCCGCCACAGCCACGACTCGCACAGCGCGAGCTCCGCCGCCAGGTCGGCCAGCATGAACTGCACGCCCTGGAACTCGAGGATCCGCCGGCCTGACTGGCGGCGCTCGTTGATGTAGTCGACCGCGTCCTCGAAGGCGGCGCGCGCGATGCCCAGCGCATGCGCCGCCACGCTCGGCCGCGAGCGGTTCAGCGACGCGAACAGGATCTTCAACCCTTCACCCGGCTCTCCAAGCAGGTTCCCTCGCGGCACGCGGCAGCCGTCGAAGGCGAGCGTGGCGGTGCCGGAGCCGCGCGTGCCCATCTTGTCCTCGACCCGGACGACCGAGAGTCCCGGGGTTCCCTTCTCGAGGATCAAGGCGGATATCGCCGCCTTGGGGTCGTCGATGCCGGCCCACTTTCCGAACACGAGATAGAGGTCGGCCACGTCGCCGTTGGAGATGA
>MEEC01000015.1 GCA_001724315.1 Lautropia sp. SCN 70-15
GAACGGCGGCCAGCGCGACCTCCTCGATCTCGCGTTCGGGCGCCGGGATCTCGTCGAGGATGCGCCGGACCGTCTCGGAATCGTCGCCCGCGCCGTCGAGCATTGCGCGCAGCGCTCGCACGCGCGAGACGCGCGCTGCCGGCGCTTCGATCGCGTTGCGCCGCTCGAGCTGGCGCACATGCTCGAGCACCTCGGGCCAGTGGCCCAGCTGTTCGTGGGCGCGCAAGGCGAGCCGCAGCGCGTGGATGTGCCGGGTGCCGCGCACCTGCACGTCCGCGATCGCGGCCAGCGCGTCCTCGGGGCGGCGGTCTTCGAGCGCCAGCTCGGCCTCGGTCATGCGGCGCGCGTTCTCGACGGCCGGCACGGCGGTGGCCGATTCGATCCAGCGATCGCGCCGCTCGGGCTCGCGCATCCGCTGGGCCGAACGGGCTGCGATCAGCGCGGCCGAACCAGCCAGCGCATCGTCGGACAGGGCGCCGCGGGCGAGCCGCTCGGCCCGGCCGAAGCGCCCTTCGAAAAAGGCGAGCAGGCTGTCGCGCAGCCCCGCCAGCGCCTTGTCGCGCTGCCGGCGTTCGCGGTACTCGCGCACCCTGCCGGGCAGGTTCAGCGCCCCCGACAGCACCCCGAACAGCAGGTGCAGCAGCAGGAAGAGCACGATCAGGATCAGCACCGCCAGGTTGACCGACAGGTCGATCCGGTAAGGCGGCCAGAGGATCGCCACGTTGCCGTGGCCCACCCGCATCAGCAGGGCGATGCCGACAGCGGCCGAGACGACGATCAGCAGCCAGACGACGCGGCGCATCGCGGCCTCCGGCTCAGCGCACCGCGGCGCGCGCCTTGCGCACCGCCGCGAGGCTGTCGTCGATGCGCGGCGGCTCGAGCACCAGCTTGGCGTCGAGCATCTGCCGCAGCTGGTTCTGCACCGCGATCACGTTGCGGTGCTCGCCGTCGTAGTAGCTGTCGATCCAGCGGCGGGCACGCTCCAGGTCGGCGCGATAGGCGTCGCCGTTGCGCGAGAGCAGCGCCAGCCGGGCGTTGAGCAGCATCAGCCGGAGGTTCTGCCGCAGGAAATAGGCCTGTTGCGGCGCGACCAGCACGGCGTCGGGCGAATCGACGCGCCGCACCCGGAAGAGCTCGCGCAGCTCCTTGCCGAAGGCGCCCAGCGTGGCGCCGATGCGATCGGTGTACCAGAGGGCCTCGGGAGGGGCAGCGCCGGCTTCCGGGGCCGGGGGCGCTGCCCGGGAACCATTGCCCGGCGCGGCGTCTGCCAGGCCGTTGGCGGTTTCGACCGGCTCGCGGATCGTGGCCAGCAGCGGCAGCTGGTCGAGTGCGGCGATCAGCGCATCGAGGCGCAGGGCGAGGCGGCCGACATCGCTCGAGGGGTGCACTCGCAGGCGCTCGATGTCGCGCGCCAGCACGGCGCGGACCGGGCCCAGGCGCGCGTCGCTTTCGCGGGCAAGGCGCGCCTCGATGTTCTGGATCGCGGCGAGCACCGCTTCGACGTCCGCGCCCAGCGCCAGCTGTTGCGCCGCCAGGGCCAGCCCCGATTCGGCCTCGGCGAGCGAGACGTCGAAGGAGTCCTCGGCGCGGTCGCGGAAGAGCTTCTCGACCTGCGCCTGCAGCCCCGCGGTCTCGGCCAGCTTGTTCTCCAGCACTGCGTTGCGGCCCTGGAGATCGCGCAGCAGATCGCGCGACTGCCCGAGCATCGCGTCGAGCGCGGTCACCTGCTGCTCGGCCGCCTGCAGCCGGCGGGCGATCTCGCTCTCGATCCGTTCGAAGCGCTGCATGGCCCAGGCGCCGACGGCCAGCGCGATCACGATGGCGACCACGCCCGCCACCAGGCCCGTGCGCCCCGAACTGCGCGAGGCCTCGGCCGCAGGCGCGGCGGGGGCCGGGGCCGCTGGCTTCGCCGGGGCCGATGCTTCGCGCGCGGGCTCAGCGCCGCCGCCCTCGCCGCTCGCGTCTTCGCCGTTTCGTTTCTGGTCGGTATCAGTCACTGTCGCTTCCGCTGCGATGTTGGCGCTGCCCGGGGGCTTCCATCACCCGCCGATCCGATTCTATCGCGGCGAGCAGCGCTTCCAGGCCAGGCTCGATCGGCGTGACCGATTTCCAGCCGAGCGCGCGCAGCCGGTCGGCGATGCGCGGATGGATCGCCAGCGCGTCGATGTCGCGCAGGCTGCCCAGTGCCCCGCGGCCCTCGGCCAGTTCCGCGAGCCGCTCGGCCGCCTCGACGGTGGTCACCAGCACGTGCACGCGGGAGGCCTCCCGTTCCGAAAGCCAGCGCGCCAGCAGGTCGATGCTGCCCGGATCCGGCTGCAGCGCCGTCCGCCGATAGGCCTCGAACACCTCGACCCGGGCCCCACGGGCGGCCAGCGCCCTTTCGATCCTCGGGTTCCCGCCTTCTGCGCGGACCACCAGGATCCGGTCGCGAAGCGGCGCGGCGAGCGCGGGCAGCGCCAGCAAGGCCTCGGCATCGTAGGCCGGCCCCGGGGGAACCAGCAGTCCGGGGTGGAGCTCGCCCCCACGGCCGGCCAGCGCCGCAAGGCTGCCCGGGCCGACGACCGCGGGCGCGAGTCCGGGAGGCCAGCCGCCCTTCAGCGCGTCGGCGAAGACCTCGATCGCGGTGGGGCTCACGAACACGACGCGATCGAAGCGCGTCAGGTCCGTCATCAGCGCGGCGGCGCCCGGCAATCCGGTCAGCGGCTGCAAGGCCGCGAACGCGAAGCGCAGCGCCTCGTGGCCGCGCTGGGCGAGCGCGCGCGCCATCCTCGCGGCGCGCGGCTCGGGCAGCGTCAGGACGATCCGAGCCACTGCGCCGCGCCCTGCTCGAGCAGTCGGCGCGCCGCGAGCTCGCCGATCCGCTCGGCCGAGGCCCGGTCGGCCTGAGGGCAGCGCTCGATGGCCTCGACCATCGCGCTGCCGTCTTCGGCCGCCACCCGGGCCACCAGCTCGAGCCCGCCTTCCGCCCGGGACACGCACCAGGCCGCGAGCGGCACACGGCAGCTGCCGCCCAGCACGCGCGAAACCGCGCGCTCGGCAGCCACCTCGGCCGCCGTCTTCGGGTCGGCCAGCGGCGCCAGCCAGGCCTCGAGCTCGGGTCGACCGGACAGGGTCTCGATGCCGAGCGCGCCCTGCCCCGCGGCCGGCAGGCTGAGCTCTGGCGGCACGATCGCCCGGATCCGGTCGGCCAGCCCCAGCCGCTTGAGGCCGGCAGCGGCCAGGATGATGGCGTCGTACTGGCCGCTGTCGAGCTTGGACAGGCGGGTATTCACGTTGCCGCGCAGCGGCAGGACCTCCAGGCCCGGATAGCGGTGCCGGATCTGCGCGGCGCGGCGCAGGCTGGAGGTGCCGACCCGCGCGCCGGCCGGCAGCGCATCGAGCGAGGCGAAGCGACCCGATACGAAGGCGTCGCGCGGGTCCTCGCGCTTCATGACGACCGGCAGCGCGAACTGCGGCGCCAGCTCCATCGGCACGTCCTTCAGCGAGTGGACCGCCAGGTCGGCCCGGCCCTCGAGCAGCGCGACCTCCAGCTCCTTGATGAACAGGCCCTTGCCGCCGATCTCGTTGAGCGCGCGGTCGAGCACCTGGTCGCCGAGCGTGGTCATGCCGAGGATGGCGACTTCGCAATCGGGATACAGCGCGCGAAGGCGGTCCCTGACGTGCTCGGCCTGCCACATGGCGAGCCGGCTCTCGCGCGAGGCGATGACCAGGCGTTTCGGCGGACCGCTCGGAATCGTGGACATGCCGCTCAGCCGACCAGGTTCTTGACGATGGACCACTGCCGCCGGCTGACCGGCAGCCGCTCGGTTACGTCGCGCAGCACCACCTGCCAGTACGGGTCGCCGCCCTCGGTGTCGCCTTGCGGCTGCACCCGCTCGAAGCCGGCGATCGACGGACGCGCGACCAGCGCGTTGCGGTGGATGCGCACGAAGCGGTCGCTGAACTCGTCCTCGAGTCCGGTCAGCGACTCCTCGATCAGGTATTCGCGTTCCTTGGTGCGCACGGTGATGTACTTGAGCTCGGCCTTCAGGTAGATGACCTGCTCGAGCGGCACCAGGATCACGCGGCCCCGCTCGTGCACCGACAGGTGCCGGCGGCGGGTGTTGGTGGCCACGGCGAGCTCGTCGATCTGCTGCGCGTGCTCGCTCGGCAGCCGCGTGAGCGCCCGCCGCAGCGCCTGGCCCAGCCGCTCGGCGCGGACCGGCTTGAGCAGGTAGTCGATGGCGCGGACCTCGAAGGCGTCGACCGCGAATTCGTCGTAGGCGGTCACGAAGATGATCAGCGGCATCTGCCGTGGCGACTCGGCCGACTGCGCGCGCGCCGAGATGTGCCGGGCGAGCTCGATGCCGGTCATGCCGGGCATCTGGATGTCGAGCAGCACGATCTGGGGCTGCGCGACCTCGATCTGCGAGAGCGCCTCGGGCGCGTTGGGCGCCTCGCCGACGATGCGGTGCGGGAAGTCGGGCGCCAGGTCGGCGAGCAGCTCGCGAAGCCGCGAGCGGGCGACCGGTTCGTCGTCAACGATCAGGATCGAAGGTACGTCTGACATCTCGGCGTCTTCTCTCTTTGCGGTAGGGAAACTGGACGACGACCCTGAACAGGCCGTCGTCCGCCTGGGTTTCGAGCTGCCCTTCCACGTCGAAGGTCAGCGCGAGACGTTCGCGCACGTTGGACAGCGCCATGTGGTTGCCCGATCGCACCGGCGGCGCGTCCGGCAGCGGGTTCACGATCTCGACCCGCACCCGGTCGCTGTTGCGGGAGATCCGGATGCGGACCTCGCCCGGCTCGGTGCGCGGCTCGATGCCGTGATGGACCGCATTCTCCACCAGCGGCTGCAGCAATAGCGAGGGCAACAGCGCATCGCCCGGCATGGCGCCGAGATCCCAGTGGACCTCGAGCCGGTCGGTGAGCCGCAGCTTCTCGATGGTCAGGTACTCCTTGCAGAGCAGCACCTCGTCGTCCAGCGGCACCAGCTCGCGGCTGTCCTTCATGAACACGCGGAACAGGTCGGCCAGGTTCTCGAGCGTGCGCTCGGCCTGGCGCGGGTCGCTGCGCATCAGCCCGATCACGGTGTTCAGGCTGTTGAAGAGGAAGTGCGGGCGGATGCGCGCCTGCAGCGCCTGCAGCCTTCCCTCGGCCTGCGAGGGCTGCAGCGAGACCAGGCGCAGGCGCAGGAACTCGGCGATCAGCCAGGTGATCGCGGCGGTCAGCGGCACCGTGTAGAGGGCGCCGAGCAGCAGGTCCGGCAGGCTGCGATTGCCATCCTGCACCCAGCCCACGAAGACGGCGACCGCGAACGCCAGGATCGACGGAAGCGTCAGCGCCGCCGCCCACTGCGCCGGCCGCGGCCAGCCATTGACGATCCGGCGGGCGAAACAGAAGGCCAGCAGCGACAGCAGCGCGACCGGATTGGCGACGGCGCCGGCGCGCATGGCGACGGCAGGCACCGAGCGGATGTCCGGCGCCGCGACCAGCGCGACGAGCACCAGCGCGACGTTCAGCGGCAGCAGCACCCTTGCCACCGTGCCGAGGTTGCAGCAGTCCGGGAGCACCGGCAAGGCAGCACCATCGGTCAGTCGCCGGCGTCGCGGTGCCGGCGGCTGGGCATCGTTCATCGATCGTCCTTGTCGTCCTGGCCGCGGTTCGCGCCGCGCTCGGGCCATGCCCAGGGCCCGCGCGGGTCGAACCGTATAATCGAGGGCCGATCGCCGCCCGACTCACGGTGCACGGCCGCCCCTTCCCCTTATCCGACCGATTATGACAGATCAATTCGCCAGGAAATCCGAGGCCTGGTCCGCGCGCTTCTCCGAACCGGTGAGCGAGCTCGTGAAGCGCTACACCGCGTCGGTGGGCTTCGACAAGCGCCTCGCGATGGCGGACATCGACGGCTCCCTGGCGCATGCGGCGATGCTCGAATCGGTCGGCCTGCTCACGGCCGACGACCTGAAGGCGATCCGCACCGGCATGGAAACGATCCGGGGCGAGATCGCCAGCGGAGCGTTCCATTGGTCGATCGATCTCGAAGACGTCCACCTGAACATCGAGAAGCGCCTGACCGAGCTGGTCGGCGATGCCGGCAAGCGCCTGCACACCGCCCGATCGCGCAACGACCAGGTCGCCACCGACATCCGCCTGTGGCTGCGCGGCACGATCGACGACATCGTCGCGGCGCTCGAGGCGCTGCAACGGGCCCTGCTCGCCAAGGCCGACGAGCACGCCGGCACGATCATGCCCGGCTTCACCCACCTGCAGGTGGCCCAGCCGGTGACCTTCGGCCACCACCTGCTCGCCTACGTGGAGATGTTCTCCCGTGATGCCGAGCGCATGCGGGACTGCCGCAAGCGGGTCAACCGCCTGCCGCTGGGCGCCGCCGCCCTGGCCGGCACCAGCTACCCGATCGACCGCGAGAGGGTCGCGCGCGCGCTCGGCTTCGACGGCATCTGCGCCAACTCGCTCGACGCGGTCTCGGATCGCGACTTCGCGATCGAGTTCTGCGCCGCCGCGGCGCTGGTCATGACCCACGTGTCGCGGCTCTCCGAGGAACTGATCCTGTGGATGTCGCCGCGGGTCGGGTTCATCGACCTGGCCGACCGCTTCTGCACCGGCTCGTCGATCATGCCGCAGAAGAAGAATCCGGACGTGCCGGAGCTGGCCCGAGGCAAGACCGGACGGGTCAACGGCCACCTGGTCGCGCTGCTCACCCTGATGAAGGGACAGCCGCTGGCCTACAATAAGGACAACCAGGAAGACAAGGAGCCCTTGTTCGACACGGCCGACACCGTGCTGGAGACCCTGCGCATCTTCGCCGACATGAGCGGCGGCATCACCGTGCGGGCCGAGCGCATGCGCCAGGCCGCCGCCGAGGGCTTCTCCACCGCCACCGACCTGGCCGACTACCTGGTCCGCAAGGGCCTGCCCTTCCGCGACGCCCATGAGGCGGTCGCGCGCGCGGTGCGCGCCGCCTCCGACCGCGGCGTGGACCTCTCCGAGCTTTCGCTCGACGAACTGCGGGCCTTTTCGCCGCTGGTCGGGGCCGACGTGTTCGAGGCGCTCACGCTCGAGGGTTCGGTGAACGCCCGGAACCACCCCGGCGGCACGGCTCCCGGGCAGGTGAGGCAGGCGATCGCGGCGCACCGGGCGCGCCTGGGTCAGGATCGACCGTAGGCTGCCGCGGGGCGGACCGCTATAATCCATCGCTCCAAAACTATATGAGCGGAGGTCGGGCGGCGCGTCAGTCGGCCGTAGCGACCTCCGGCACGATGAAGGACTGCGAGCCTAGACCGCGCCCTCGGGGCGCTACCTGCGAGATTTCGAGCCGGCGCGACGCCGGCCTTCCCGGAGTTGCCGCGCTCGTCCGCCGGCCGGCCTGTGCGAGCGGACGATGACGGAAATCCTGATCCTGCTCGGCCTCATCGTGCTGAACGGCCTGTTCGCGATGTCCGAGATCGCACTGGTCACTGCGCGGCGCGCGCGCCTGCAGAAGCTCAAGGACGACGGCGACAAGTCGGCGGCCGTGGCGCTGGCGCTGGGCGAAGACCCGAATCGCTTCCTGTCCACGATCCAGATCGGGATCACCTCGATCGGCATCCTGAACGGCATCGTCGGCGAAGCGGCGCTCGCCGCGCCCTTCGCGGACTGGCTCGAAACGCTCGGCGCCAGACAGCCCTGGTCTGACTACGCCGCCACCGCGCTCGTCGTCGTGGTGGTCACCTACGTGTCGATCGTGGTCGGCGAGCTGGTGCCCAAGCGGCTCGGCCAGTTCAGTCCCGAAGGCATCGCCCGCTTCGTGGCGCGGCCGATGACCTTCCTGTCGCTCGCCTCGAAGCCCTTCGTCTGGCTGCTCTCCAGGTCGACCGAGCTGCTGCTCCGGCTGATGGGCGCGAACCGCGAAGCCGGCCCCTCGGTCACCGAGGAGGAAATCCACGCGATGCTGGCCGAGGGCTCGCAGAGCGGCGTCATCGAGCAGAGCGAGCACGCGATGGTTCGCAACGTGTTCCGGCTCGACGACCGGCAGATCTCGTCGCTGATGGTGCCGCGCCCGGATATCGTCTGGCTGGACCTGAGCGACCCGATCGAGGACAACCTGGCCACGGTGGCGAACACCGTGCACTCGCGCTTCCCGGTCTGCGACGGGGAGCTCAACAACGTGCGCGGGATCATCCACACCAAGCAGCTGCTGGCGCGCTCGCTGACCGGCAAGAGCTTCGACCTGACCCAGGACCTGCAGCCCGCGCTCTTCGTGCCCGAGACGCTCACCGGAATGGAGCTGCTCGAGAACTTCCGCTCGTCGAACGCGCACTGCGCACTGGTCGTCGACGAGTTCGGCGAGATCCAGGGCCTGATCACGCTGCAGGACCTGCTCGAGGCGATCACCGGCGAGTTCGGCGCGCCCGACGAGGAAACCAGCTGGGCGGTGCAGCGCGAGGACGGCTCATGGCTGCTCGACGGCCTGATCCCGATTCCCGAGCTGAAGGACCGGCTCGAACTGCGCGCGGCGCCCGACGAGGAACGCGCCCGCTACCAGGCGTTGTCGGGCATGCTGATGCTCCTGCTCGGCCGGATGCCGCAAACGGGCGATACCGTGGTCTGGGAGAACTGGCGATTCGAGGTCGTCGACATGGACGGCAAGCGGATCGACAAGGTGCTGGCCAGCCAGGTTTCGCTTCCGCCGACCGAAGATTCGGGCGAGGACGCCGGCGCCTGATGCGCGCCGCCGGCCTGCCGGACGAGAGGAAAACCGATGATTGCCATGATCCAGCGCGCCCTCGCGCGCGTCGCGGCCATTGCCGCCCTGCTTCTCGGCGCGGCGCTTGCCGTGGTGCTGGGCCTGTTCACGCTGCTGTCGGGCCTGGCGATCGGACTGGTCGCGGCGATCGCCGCCTGGTTCGGCGCCCGAAGCCGCCGCAGCGCTTCCCAGGGGCCTGCCGACGGCCCGTTCGGCCGCGGTTCGGCCGGGGGCCGGCCCGAAGGCACGGTGATCGACGTCGAGATGCGCGAGATCGAGCCAGGCAGCACCCGCGACCCGGCGAGCGGGCCGGAGCCGAGCGAGCGCTCCCGATCGGCCGATGACGCCGGGCCCGATCGGCCGCAACGCTGAGCGCCCCGCAACGCGTCGCCCGCAGGCTCGGGCATGAGCGGCGCGGGAGCGTCGCCCCTTACTGGTAGATGACCTTCGGCAGCCAGGTGGCCAGGGCCGGGAAGCTGAGCAGCAGAGCCATCGCCACGATCTGCAGGGCGACGAAGGGGATCACCCCCTTGTAGATCATCCCCGTGGACACGTTCGACGGCGCGACCCCTCGAAGGTAGAACAGCGAGAACCCGAAAGGCGGCGTCAGGAAGCTGGTCTGCAGGTTCACGCCCACCAGCACGCCGAGCCAGACCGGATCCACGCCCAGGTTCAGCAGCACCGGCGCGGTGATCGGGATCACGATGAAGATGATCTCGAAGGTGTCGAGGATGAACCCGAGCAGGAACATCACGAACATCACGACGATCAGCGCCCCGATCGCCCCGCCCGGCAGGTCGGTCAGGAACTCGTGGACCAGGTTGTCGCCGCCCATCATCCGGAACACGATCGAGAACACCGCGGCGCCGAGCAGGATCACGAAGACCATCGAGGTGACGGTGGCGGTGGCGATCGTCGACTCGCGCAGCATCGCGAAGCTGAAACGCCTCTTGGCGATCGCGAGGATCATCGCGCCGACGGCGCCCACCGACGCGGACTCGGTCGGCGTGGCGATGCCGCCCAGGATCGAGCCGAGCACCGCGACGATCAGGGCCAGCGGCGGGAGCAGCGCGGTCAGCACGTCGCGTCCGAGCGCGGCCTTCTCCGCTTCGGTGACGACCATCGCCGGACAGGATTTGGGGTCGAAGATCGCCTTGTAGGTCGTGTACAGGAAGTACAGGCCGACGAGCAGCAACCCGGGGATCATCGCGCCGGCGAACAGGTCGCCGACCGACACCGGCGTGGGCGCGAAGTTGCCCTTGGCCATCTGGACCTGGGCGTTGATGCCCGCCAGCATGTCGCCCATGAAGATCAGCACGGTTGACGGCGGAATGATCTGGCCCAGCGTGCCCGACGCGCAGATCACGCCCGAGGCGAGCCTCGGGTCGTAGCCGGCGCGCATCATGGCCGGCAGGCTGATCAGGCCCATGGTCACGACGGTGGCGCCGACCACGCCGGTCGAGGCCGCGAGCAGCGCGCCGACCGCGATGACCGAGAAGGCCAGCCCGCCGCGCAAGGTGCCGAAGACCCGCCCCATCGTGGTCAGCAGTTCCTCCGCGATCTGCGATCGCTCGAGCACCGTGCCCATGAAGATGAACAGGGGCACCGCGACCAGCACCTCGTTGGTCATGAATCCGACGTAGCGCGAGGCGAGCGCCCCGAAGTTCGACGGATCGAAGACCCCGAGCAGCCAGCCGACCAGCGCGAACACCAGCGAGGTGCCGGCCAGCGAGAAGGAAACCGGGAAGCCGATGAGCAGCGTCGCGATGACGCCGAGGAACATGAATACGGCGAGGATCTCGCCAAGCAGAACGGAGTCCATCTGGGTTTATCCCTGGCCGTAGCGGAACTGCGCGGGCAGCAGGTCTTCCCGCCCGGCGAGTACGAGGATGCTGCGCGCGAGCATCGCGATTCCCTGCAATCCGACCAGGACGACGAACGCCAGGATGAAGGTCTTGAGGACGAACAGGCCGGGCATCCCGCCCGGGTTCGCCGAGCCCTCCTTGAGCATCCAGGAGCGCTGCACGTACTCGAAGCCCCAGAGCCAGACGACCGCGCAGAAGGGCAGCAGGAAGACGACCACGCCGATCATGTCGAGCACCGCCTTCTTTCGCGGCGGGGCCGGCCGATAGAAGATGTCGACACGCACATGGCTGTCGGTGAGCAGCGCGTAGCCGGCCACGGCCATGAACATGGCGCCGTTCAGCCAGACGTAGAGGTCCTGCATCCACAGCTGCGTGGTCGAGAACACGTAGCGCTGGACGACGACGGTGAAGCAGACGACGACCGCGGCGAACGCGAGCCAGGAAAAGGTCTTGCCGACGAGCCCGTTCAGGCGCCCGATGGCGGTGACGATCAATGCGAGCGACTTCATGCTTGCTGCCTCCCGGGAGATGGCATTCCGGGTCCGGGCTCTCGAAACGACCGAAGGCCGCGGGGTGCCGCGGCCTTCGGAATCTCCGGCCGCGCCGCCCGGGAAGGCGGCCGGCCGGAAAGGCCTGCCCTTACTTCAGCTTGAAGTACTTCTGGCGGGCCAGCAGGTACGAAAGATCGGTGGCCTCCGCGCGGGTGCGCATCAGGTTCAGCGCCGACAGGAAGCTCTCGACCGTCTTCTTGGCCAGGGCGTTGTCGCTGCTGCGCAGCGCGGTCAGGACCTCGGCCGCGGCCTTGGCGCCCGCCTCGACGATGTCGTCCGGGAACTGGCGGATGGTCACGCCGTGCTTGGTCATCAGCGTTTCAAGGGCGCGCGGGTCGTTGGCGTAGAAGTCCGAGGCGACCTGGTCGTACTCGGCCTGGCAGGCGGTGCGGACGATCTCCTGCAGGTCGGCCGGCAGGGCCTTGTACTTCGACTTGTTGACCACGGCCTCGGTGGCCAGGCCCGGCTCGACGAAGCTCGACATGTAGTAGTTCTTGGCGACCTGGTGGAAACCGAGGGCCAGGTCGTTGTACGGACCGACGAACTCGGCCGCGTCGAGCGTGCCGCTCTGCAGGGCCTGGAAGATCTCGCCAGCCGCCAGGTTGGTGACCGAGGCGCCCAGCTTGGACCACACCTGGCCGCCCAGGCCCGGCGTGCGGAAGCGCAGGCCCTTGATGTCGGCCAGGCTCTTCAGTTCCTTGCGGAACCAGCCGCCGGTCTGGGTGCCGGTGTCGCCGGACAGGAAGCCCTGCACGCCGAACTGGTCGTAGATCTCGTCCCAGATCTGCTGGCCGCCCAGGAAGCGCACCCATGCCGCCAGCTCGCGCGAGGTCATGCCGTAGGGCACGCCGGTGAAGAAGGACAGGCCGGGGTTCTTGTTCTGCCAGTAGTAGGCGGCGCCATGGCTCATCTCGGCGGTGCCGTTGATGACCGCATCGAGCGCCTGCAGCGGCGGAACCATTTCACCCGCCGCGAAGACCTTGATCGTCAGGCGGCCGCCCGACATCGTGGTGATGCGCTTGGCCAGGTTCTCGGCGCCCACGCCCAGGCCGGGGAAGTTCTTCGGCCAGGTGGTGACCATGCGCCACTCGATCTTGCCCTGCGAGATGGCGGGGGCGGCCAGCGTGGCCGCGCCGGCGGCTGCGCCGGCGGTCAGGGTCTTCTTCAGTGCGGAACGGCGATCCATGTACGGTGTCTCCTTGGAACGAATCGTTGAGACCGGCCGGCAACGGGCTTGCCACGGCTTCGCTGGTCGCGGAGTGGCCGGTCGACGGAGGCGGATTGTAAACGCTCCGGGTTCGCGATCCTAACCGGCTTCTCACGCGCTGACCACCCACGGCGCAGAGACCCGCGACAAATGTCACCAAGGCGGGCAGGGCCTCCCCGGCGCCCCGCCCCTGCCCCGAATCAGCGCTTGCGCGGCGGCGCGATGTCGGTGCAGACGCCCTCGAACACCTCCGCGGCCATGCCGATCGACTCGCCGAGGGTCGGGTGCGGATGGATCGTGCGCCCGATGTCGGTGGCGTCGGCGCCCATCTCGATCGCCAGCGCGATCTCGCCGATCATGTCGCCGGCATGCGTGCCCACGATGGCCCCGCCCACGATCCGGTGGGTTTCCTCGTCGAACAGCAGCTTGGTGAAGCCCTCGTCGCGGCCGTTGGCGATCGCCCGGCCGGACGCCGCCCAGGGGAAGACCGCCTTGCCGACCTTCAGGCCCTGCTTCTTCGCCTCGTCCTCGGTCACGCCGACCCAGGCCACCTCGGGGTCGGTGTAGGCGACCGAAGGAATGACCCGCGCGTCGAAGAAGGCCTTGTGGCCGGCGGCGACCTCCGCCGCCACGTGACCTTCGTGCACCGCCTTGTGCGCGAGCATGGGCTGGCCCACGATGTCGCCGATCGCGAAGATGTGCGGCACGTTGGTGCGCATCTGCCTGTCCACCGTGACGAAGCCGCGCTCGTTCACCGCGATGCCCGCCCGCTCGGCGCCGATCTTGTTGCCGTTCGGGCTGCGGCCGACCGCGCTCAGCACCAGGTCGTAGACCTGCGGGCCTTCGCCCTGGGGCGCGTTCTCGCCCTCGAACCAGACGTGGATGCCGTCCTCGCGCGCCGTGGCCTTGACCGTCTTCGTGCGCAGCATGATCCGGTCGAAGCGCTTCTCGTTGTGCTTCTGCCAGACGCGGACCAGGTCGCGGTCGGCGCCGGCCATCAGGCCGTCGAGCATCTCGACCACGTCGATCCGGGAACCCAGCGTGGAGTAGACCGAGGCCATCTCCAGGCCGATGATGCCGCCGCCGATGACCAGCATCTTCTTCGGGACCTGGCGCAGCTGCAGCGCCCCGGTGGAGTCGACGATGCGCGCGTCGCTGGGCAGGAAAGGCAGCCGCACCGCCGCCGAGCCGGCCGCGACGATCGCTTGCTCGAAGCGCAGCAGCTCGGTCTTTCCGGTCTTCTCCTGACCTTCGCCCTCGGTGAGCTCGATCTCCAGGTGGTTCGGGTCCACGAAATGCCCGTAGCCTCGGATCACCCTGACCTTGCGCCCCTTGGCCATGCTGGCCAGCCCGCCGGTGAGCTTGCCGACCACCCGCTCCTTGTGGGCGCGCAGCGCGTCGATGTCGATCTTCGGCTCGCCGAACTCGATGCCGTAGCGCGAGAAATGGCGCGCCTCGTCGACGACCGCCGCCACGTGCAGCAGGGCCTTGGACGGGATGCAGCCCACGTTCAGGCACACGCCGCCGAGCGTGGGATAGCGTTCGACCAGGACCACGTCCATGCCCAGATCCGCCGCGCGGAAGGCCGCCGAGTAGCCGCCGGGGCCGCCGCCCAGCACGACCAGCTGGCATTGATGGTCGGGCGGGGGCAGGTTCGCCGCGCGCGCTGGCGCGGCGGCCGGCGCGGGCGCTGGCGCGGGCGCTGGCGCTGCGGCCACTGGTGACGCTGCCGCGGCGGGAGCCGCCGGTGTCGGCGCTGGCTGGGTGGCCGTTTGCGTTGCGCCCGGCGCGGCCGCGGGCTGGGCAGCGGAAGCCGGGGTGGCGGCGGGCTCGAGCTCGAGCAGCACCGAGCCTTCGGACACCTTGTCGCCGACCTTGACCCGCATCGCCTTGATCACGCCGGCTGCGGAGGACGGGATCTCCATCGAGGCCTTGTCCGACTCCACGGTGATCAGCGACTGCTCGACCGCGACCGTGTCGCCCGCCTTGACCAGGACCTCGATGACTTCGACTTCCTTGAAGTCGCCGATGTCCGGAACCTTCACTTCGATCGTGCTCATCGTTCTCTCGGTTGGGTTCTGTTCGGCTCGGTTCGGGGTCAGAGCATCACGCGGCGGAAATCCGCCAGCAGCTGCGCCAGGTGGACGTTGAAGCGCGCGGCCGCGGCGCCGTCGACCACCCGGTGGTCCCAGGACAGCGACAGCGGCAGGATCAGCCGCGGCTCGAAGGCCTCGCCGTTCCACACCGGCTTGGTGAAGGAGCGGCACACGCCGAGGATGGCCACCTCGGGGGCGTTGATGATCGGCGTGAAGTAGGTGCCGCCGATGCCGCCCAGGCTGGAGATCGAGAAGGTGCCGCCCTGCATGTCGGCCGGCGAAAGCTTGCCCTCGCGCGCCTTGGCCGCGAGCTCCGAGGTCTCCTTCGCGATCTGGAAGATGCCCTTCTTGTCGGCATCGCGGATCACCGGGACCATCAGGCCGTTTGGCGTGTCCGCAGCGAAACCGATGTGCCAGTAGTTCTTCAGCACAACGTTCTCGCCGTCGAGCGAGGAATTGAACTCGGGGAACTTCTGCAGCGCCGACACGCAGGCCTTGATCAGGAAGGCCAGCATCGTGACCTTCACGCCGGCCTTGCCCTGCTCCTGGTTCAGCTGGACGCGGAAGGCCTCCAGCTCGGTGATGTCCGCCTCGTCGTGATTCGTGACGTGGGGAATCATCACCCAGTTGCGGTGCAGGTTGGCCGCCGAGATCTTGCGGATGCGCGCGACCGGCTTCGTCTCGACGGGGCCGAACTTCGCGAAGTCGACCTTGGGCCAGGGGATGAGGCCCAACCCGGCGCCCTCGCCTCCGCTCGCGGCCGAGGCCGGCGCGCCGCCTTCGGACCGCGCGATCGCGGCCTTCACCCAGGCGCGCACGTCGTCGTGGGTGATCCGCTCCTTCGGCCCGCTGCCCTTGACCTTGGACAGGTCCACGCCGAGCTCGCGTGCGAACTTGCGCACCGAGGGCGAGGCGTGCGCCTTGGCGCCGTGAGCGCCATCGGGCGCTTCCGCGATCGCGGCGGTCGGCGACGGTTGCCGGGCCGGGACCGCGGTTTCAACGATCGCGCTCGCGGCGCGGGCCGGCGCCGCGGGGGCCGGGGCGTCGGCAGCGGTGGCGGAGGCGGTGCCCGCGGCCGCCTGGGCTGGCACTTCGGCCGCCGACGCGGCCTTCTCTGCCTCGGCGGGGGGCGCCGACGCGGGCGCGCCCTCGGCGGCCTCGAGGACCGCCAGCAGCGCCCCCTCGGACACCTTGTCGCCGACCTTGACCCTGAGTTCCTTCAGGACGCCGGCTGCCGAGGACGGGATCTCCATCGAGGCCTTGTCCGACTCCACGGTGATCAGCGACTGCTCGACCGCGATCGCGTCGCCCGCCTTGACCAGGACTTCGATGACTTCGACTTCCTTGAAGTCGCCGATGTCCGGAACCTTCACTTCGATCGTGCTCATCTGTCTCGTCTCTCTCGTGAAGGCGTCGCTCAGGCGTAGTGCGGGTTGGACTTTTCGGGATCGATCCCGTACTTGCGGATCGCGTCGGCGACCTTCTTCGCGGGAATCGCCCCCTCGTCGGCCAGCGACTTCAGCGCGGCGATGGCCACGAAGCGGCGATCGACCTCGAAGTGCTCGCGCAGCCGGTAGCGGAAGTCGGAGCGACCGAAGCCGTCGGTGCCCAGCACCTTGTAGCTGCGCCCCTTCGGGATGTAGGGCCGGACCTGGTCGGCGAACAGCTTCATGTAGTCGGTGGACGCCACCACCGGCCCGCTGGACTTGTCGAGCAGCGCCGTGAGGTACGGCGTCTTCTGCTTGCCGGCCGGGTGCAGCAGGTTCCAGCGTTCGCAATCCATGCCGTCGCGCCGCAACTCGGTGAAGCTGGTGATGCTCCAGACGTCGCCGGCGATGCCCCAGTCGGCCTCGAGCATCCTGGCCGCCGCCATGACCTCGCGCAGGATCGTGCCCGAACCCAGCAACTGCACCCGGTGCTCGGCCTTCTTCGGGCCCGCCTCGAGCAGGTAGCCGCCGCGAACGATCCCCTCCTCGTCTCCGGCCTTCAGCCCCGGATGCGGGTAGTTCTCGTTCATCAAGGTCAGGTAGTAGAAGACGTTCTCCTGATTCCCGACCATGCGCTCGAGGCCGTGCTGAATGATGACCGCCACCTCGTGCGCGAAGGTCGGGTCGTAGGACACGCAGTTCGGGATCGTGGCCGACAGGATGTGGCTGTGGCCGTCCTCGTGCTGCAGGCCCTCGCCGTTCAGCGTGGTGCGGCCAGCGGTGCCGCCCAGCAGGAAGCCGCGCGCCTGCATGTCGCCGGCCGCCCAGGCCAGGTCGCCGACCCGCTGGAAGCCGAACATCGAGTAGTACGCGTAGAAGGGAATCATGATCCGGTCGTTCGTCGAGTACGACGTCGCCGCGGCGATCCACGAACTGAACGCGCCCGCCTCGTTGATGCCCTCCTGCAGGATCTGGCCGGCCGCGTCCTCGCGGTAGTACATGACCTGGTCCTTGTCCACCGGCGTGTATTTCTGCCCTTCCGGCGCGTAGATCCCCAGCTGGCGGAACATGCCCTCGAGGCCGAAGGTCCGTGCCTCGTCGGGCACGATCGGCACCACCCGCGGGCCCAGCGTCTTGTCGCGCACCAGCGCGGTCAGCACCCGCACGAAAGCCTGCGTGGTGGAGATCTCGCGCCCCTCGGCGGTGGGTTCGAGCACCGCCTTGAAGGCGTCCAGGCCCGGCACGGCGAACTTCTCGCTGGACTTCGTCCGGCGCTGGGGCAAGGAGCCGCCGAGCGCGGCGCGGCGCTCGAGCATGTACTTCATCTCCGGCGACTCGGGGTCCGGCCGGTAGAAGGGCAAGGCCTCCAGCTTGTCGTCGGGGATCGGAATGGCGAAGCGATCGCGGAACTCCCGGATCGAATCGGCGTCGAGCTTCTTGAGCTGGTGGGTCGGGTTCTTGGCCTCGCCGGCGCGGCCCATGCCGTAGCCCTTGACCGTCTTGACCAGCAGCACCGTGGGCTGGCCCTTGTGATGGGTGGCCGCGTGGAAGGCCGCATAGACCTTGTGCGGGTCGTGACCGCCGCGGTTCAGGCGCCAGATGTCGTCGTCGGTCATCCGCGACACCATCTCCAGCAGCTTGGCATGCTTGCCGAAGAAGTGCTTGCGCACGAAGGCGCCGTCGTTGGCCTTGTACGCCTGGTACTCACCGTCGACCGTTTCCTCCATGACCCGCTGCAGGATGCCGTCCTTGTCGCGCGCCAGCAGCGGATCCCAGTACGAGCCCCAGATCAGCTTGATGACGTTCCAGCCCGAGCCGCGGAAATCGCCCTCGAGCTCCTGGATGATCTTGCCGTTGCCGCGCACCGGCCCGTCCAGACGCTGCAGGTTGCAGTTGATGACGAAGACCAGGTTGTCGAGCTTCTCGCGGGCCGCCAGGCTGATCGCGCCCAGCGACTCGGGCTCGTCCATCTCGCCGTCGCCGCAGAAGACCCAGACCTTGCGCTTGCTGGTGTCGGCAATGCCGCGGGCGTGCAGGTACTTCAGGAATCGGGCCTGGTAGATCGCCATCAGCGGGCCCAGACCCATCGAGACCGTGGGGAACTGCCAGAACTCCGGCATCAGCTTGGGGTGCGGGTAGGACGACAGACCCTTGCCCTGCACCTCCTGCCGGAAGTGGTTCAGCTGCTCCTCGGTGAGCCGGCCCTCGAGGAAGGCGCGGCCGTAGATGCCGGGCGCCGAATGCCCCTGGAAGTAGACCAGGTCGCCGCCGTGGCCCTCGTGCGGGGCATTCCAGAAGTGGTTCATGCCGGTGCCGATCATCGTGGCCAGCGAGGCGAACGAGGCGATGTGGCCGCCGAGGTCCCCGCCGTCGGGCGGGTTGTGCTTGTTGGCCCGCACGACCATCGCCATGGCGTTCCAGCGGATGAAGGACCGGATCCGCTCCTCGTACTCGGCGTTGCCCGGCGAACGGGCCTCGAGATGCGGAGGAATGGTGTTCAGGTAGGCTGTGTTCGCCGAGAAAGGAATGTAGGCCCCGGACCGACGAGCCTTTTCGATCATCTGCTCGAGCAGGAAATGCGCGCGCTCGGGACCTTCGCGGTCGATGACCGCCTCGAGCGCGTCCAGCCATTCGCTGGTTTCGAGGGCGTCGATGTCGACGGGGTCGTTGGCGGCGGGCAGCTGGCTGGGGACCGCTGACATGGCTTCTCCTCTCTTGTTGCGATCGGCGGGTGGTTCGGCTGATTCTAGGAAGGCCCCCTGCAAAAGACAAGAAAAATTTTCAGAATCCGAATTGTTATTTCATATTATGGTTTTCCGGGTGCCCGTTCCTCCCGGCTCCTGATGTCCCCCTGCCCGTCGAAGGCGGCGCCATGTAACCCTCGGTCTCCGCCGCCAGCCTCCGGACCGCCGCGATCAGTTCCCGCACCCGGCTGTCGCGCGAAAGCGCGCCGTCGCCGGCCAGCCAGTAGGTCTCCACCCCGATCGACACGAAGCCCAGGCCGAAGCGAAGCGCGGCCGCCTTCAGGCCGAAGCCCGCGTCGGCGTCGCCGGCGGCAACGGTGGCCGCCACCGCCAGGTGCGAGGCTTCCTCGATGTCGTAGCCGGTGATTCGCTCGGGACTGATTCCCTGCTCCCGAAGCAGGCGGTCGAGCCAGCTGCGCGTGGCGGCGCCGCGCTGGCGGTTGACGAAGCGCAGGCCCGCACGCGCCAGGTCTGTCACATCCCGGATTCGACGCGGATTGCCCTGCGCCACGATCAGGCCTTGCTCGCGGCGCGCCAGCGGGGCCACGAAGCTCCTTGCGCCGCCGGGGCGTGCCGGCGCTGCGGGCCGATGGCCGGCCGGCACGTGAAAGCCCGCCAGTTCGACCTCGCCGCGAACGAAGGCCTCGAGCGCCTCTTCGGACCCCACGAAGCGCACCTGGATGCCCGCCGCGAGACGTTCGGCCAGGCAGCGCTGCAGCAGCAGGTCGTGGCTGGCCGCCAGCCGCAGCGGCCGTTGCGCGGCGCTCGACGTGATCGCCGCCAGCCGGGTGGCCAGCCTGCCGATCGGCCCTCGCAGGCCTCGTTCGGCCTCCTGCTCGAAGGCGGCGACCGCCGCGGCCACCGCCCGGCCGGAATCGGTCAGGCGAGTGCCGTGCCCCTTCACCCGTTCGACGAGGCGAAGGCCGGTGCGCCGCTCGGCCTCCACCACCCTGCTCCACGCCGTCCGGTAGGACACGTCGAGCTCATTGGCGGCTGCGGCCATCCGGGGCGAGGCCTCGAGCGCCTCGAGCAGGTGCGCCAGGCTCACGAGATCCGGCGCCTGGTCGCCGTCGGCGGCCCGCACCACGAGCCGGACCCTCGGAGCGAGGGCCACAGACGCGGAGGACTCGGCCAGCCCCGCGGATCCTGCGCTTCCCGCGCCGCGGGATGAGGTGGGCGTGCGAGGTTTCATCCGGCCTCCCCGTATATGCAAGTAATTGCCGAATGGTAAGGGAGGAATGACCCATTCATATACTGCGCCGATGATCCCCGAGGCACTGCGCGAGGCGCTGGTCCTGCTGCGCCACTTCGAAGGCGACGTCGCCGACATCGCGCTGCTCTCCCTCGAGGTGAGCCTCAGCGCGGTCGCGCTCGGCGCCGCGCTCGGCCTGCCCCTGGGCGCGCTGGTGGCGATCGCGCGCTTCCCCGGCAAGCCGGCAGTCACCGTCGCGATGAACACCTTCATGGGCCTGCCCTCCGTGATCGTGGGCGTGCTGGTCTACCTGCTGCTGTCGCGCAGCGGCCCGCTGGGCCCCATGGGCCTTCTCTTCACGCCCACGGCAATGGTGATCGCGCAGACCTGCCTCACGCTGCCGCTGATCGCGGCGCTCACCCGGCAGATGGTCGACGACGCCTGGCGCGAGCACGGCGAGGCCTTGCGCTCGCTGCGCCTGTCGCTGCCCAGCCGGGTCCGCGTGCTCCTGTGGCACACCCGCTTCTCGCTGGTGGCGATCCTGCTGGCCGGCCTGGGTCGGGCGATCTCCGAGGTCGGCGCGGTGATGATCGTCGGCGGAAACATCGACCGGATCACGCGCACGATGACCACCGCGATCGCGCTGGAGACCAGCAAGGGCGACCTGGCGCTGGCGCTGGCGCTCGGCATGCTGCTGATGGCCATCGTGCTCGGGCTGAACCTGGTGGCCAGCGTGAGCCGCGGCCTGGCGATGCGCCGCTTCGGAGCCTGAGCGCCATGAACGCCCCCCTCCTCGAGCTCGACGGCATCTGTTTCCGGCCCGGCGGCCGAACCGTGCTCGACCGCGTCGACTTCACCTGGGGCGAGGCGTCGATCTGCGCCCTGATCGGCCCGAACGGCGCCGGCAAGACGGTCACGCTGCGCATCGCCCACGGCCTGCTGCAACCCGATGCCGGCCGCGTGCGCTTCGAAGGCCGCGCCCCCCCACGCGACGACACCGCCTTCGAAGGCCAGGCCCTGGTCTTCCAGCACCCCTCGCTGTTCCGGGGCAGCGTGCTGGACAACCTGATGCTCGCCCGCCACGCGGCCGGCCTGCCGGAGAAGACCCTGCGCGAGGAGGCGCTCGCCATGCTCGAACGGGTCGGTCTGTCGGCCCTGGTTCGCGCGCCGGCGCTCAAGCTCTCCGGCGGCGAACGCCAGCGCCTGGCGATCGCCCGCGCGTGGCTCACCGGACCGCGGCTGCTCATGCTCGACGAGCCGACCGCCAGCCTGGACCCCGCCGCCCGCGAATCGATCGAAAGCCTGATCCGGGAAATCGCCGCCAGCGGATGCCACGTGCTGATGACCTCGCACAACCTGGGCCAGGTGGCCCGGCTCGCCGACGAGGTCCTGTTCCTGACCGCCGGCCGACTGCTGGAGCGCAGTCGCGCCAGCGACTTCTTCCGCGCCCCCCGGACCGGCGAGGCGCAACGATTCCTTCAAGGAGAACTGCCATGGCAACCCCAACTGACTCCCGCAAGCTGAGCCTGCCGGGCGCCCGCAGGCGCCTCGCGACGCTGTCCCTCGGCGCCGGGGTCGCGCTCGCCGCCCTGCTGCCGCTCGGCGCCGGCACCGCGCAGGCGGCCGAATCGATCACCGTTTCCTCGACCACCTCGACCGAGCAGTCCGGGCTGTTCAAGCACATCCTGCCGATCTTCGAGAAGAAGACCGGCATCTCGGTCAAGGTCGTGGCGGTGGGCACCGGCCAGGCGCTGGACATCGGCCGGCGCGGCGATGCCGACGTGGTGTTCGTCCACGACCGCGTCGCCGAAGAGAAGTTCGTGGCCGAGGGCTTCGGCGTGAAGCGCCAGCCGGTCATGTACAACGACTTCGTGCTGATCGGGCCGAAGGCCGATCCGGCCAAGGTGGGCGGCAGCAAGGACGTGGTCGGCGCGTTGAAGAAGATCGCCGAGGCCAAGGCGCCCTTCGTGTCGCGCGGCGATCGCAGCGGCACCCACGCGGCCGAGCTGCGCTTCTGGAAGATGGCCGAGGTGGACCCGAAGGCCGGGTCCGGCAGCTGGTACCGCGAAACCGGCTCCGGCATGGGCCCGGCGATGAACAGCGCCGCCGGCATGAACGCCTACGTCCTGGCCGACCGGGGCACCTGGCTCTCCTTCAAGAACCGTGCCGACCTGGGGATCGCGGTGGAAGGCGACAAGCGCCTGTTCAACCAGTACGGCGTGATGCTGGTCAACCCGTCCAGGCATCCCCACGTGAAGCAGAAGGCCGGCCAGGCCTTCATAGACTGGCTGCTCTCGCCCGAAGGCCAGGCGGCGATCGGCGCCTACAAGATCGACGGCGAGCAGCTGTTCTTCCCGAACGCGGGCGGCGATGCCTGAGGCACGCGCGGGCGGCTGACAAGCCGAAAAACTCTGCTATACTCTCGCTTCTGCGCGGCTGTAGCTCAGTTGGATAGAGTACTTGGCTACGAACCAAGGGGTCGTGGGTTCGAATCCTGCCAGCCGCGCCACTTTATTCAATAAGATCAAGGGCTTAGAGAGAAATCTCTGAGCCCTTTTTCTTTGGCTTGTACCTCAAAACGGCCTTTGTACCATTGGCCTCCCGGGCGGCTCCTTCGGCGTCTCATGGAAGTCCCTTCGGTGAGGACTGTATCGCTCGAGCGTGTAGAAACACCAGGGCTACCCTGATAGCCTTTGACGCCATCTCGGCGACCCCGCAGTGCTACGTGTCGCGCGATCGAAGCGTCCTTCCATAAAGACCTCAT
>MEEC01000016.1 GCA_001724315.1 Lautropia sp. SCN 70-15
TGGCCGGCGAAGCGCGGGTGACCGACCTGTCGGTCTGGCTCGCGCCGGGCGCGAGCGATCCCCAGCGCCGCCTGCCGCTGACCGGCCAGTCGCTGCAGGCCCCGGCGGGCGCGATCCCGGTCTGGGTCAGCGAGGCGGTCGTCGACCTGTACGGGTGGGGGCCGGGAAGCCTGATCGCCCTGCCGCTGCCCAGCGCAGCCGGCCCCCGCTTCTTCGTCGCCGGCGTCTGGCGAGACTACGCGCGACAGCACGGTGCGATCGCGATCGACCTGAAATCCTGGCAGGCGCTGGCCGGCGAAGCGCGGGTGACCGACCTGTCGGTCTGGCTCGCGCCGGGCGCGAGCGATGCGGCGGTCGCCGAGCGGGCCCTGCAGCTGCGCGGCGCGGCCGAGCTGCGCGCGCTTTCGCTCACCATCTTCGATCGCAGCTTCGCCGCCACCTGGGCGCTGGAGGCGGTGGCGATCGTCGTGGCCTTGTTCGGCGTGGCGGCGGCCTGGTCGACCGAGGCCATCGCCCGGCGCCGCGAGTTCGGGATGCTGCGACACCTGGGCGTCCGCCCGTCGGCCATCGTCGCGCAGTTCGCGCTCGAGGCCGGCATCCTGGTCGCGGCTGCCGTATGCTGGGGCATCGCGCTGGGCGCCGCGATCGCGCTGGTGCTGGTGCACTGGGTGAACCCGCAATCCTTCCACTGGACGATGGACATCGACTGGCCTGCCACGCAGCTCGCCGCCGGCGCCTGCACGATGATCGTGCTGGCGGTCGCCGTGGCGGCGCTCGCCGCGCGCCAGGCAAGCAGCGCTTCGCCGATCCGGGCGGTGCGGGAGGACTGGTGAGCCCGGTTCGACGCAGCCTGCTACTCGCCGCCGGCGCCGCCGGCCTTCTGGGCAGCGCGCGCGCCGGCAACACACTCGCACAGGATGGCGCGCCCCTGGGCGCCTGGCCTCCGGTCGTTCCCGGCTGGCGGCTGGACTTTCCGCGCGACCACGGCGCGCATCCGGCCTATCGCACCGAGTGGTGGTACCTGACCGGCTGGCTGACCGATGCCGACGAGGCGCCGCTGGGGGTGCAGATCACCTTCTTCCGCAGCCGCACCCGTCACGACGCGGCCAATCCGAGCCGCTTCGCGCCGACCCAGCTTCTGTTCGCCCACGCGGCGATCGCCTCGGCGCGGCGGGGCCGGCTGGCGCATGCCGAGCGGTCGGCGCGCCCCGGCTTCGGGTTGGCGGACTTCTCGATGCGCGACCTCGACGTGTCGATCGGCAATTGGCGCCTGCACCGCGAGCCCGACGACCGGATCGTGGCCACGATCGAGGATGCCGCGCTCGAGCTGGCGCTGGACTTCGCGCCGCCCGGGCCGCCGGTGCCGCAGGGCGACGCGGGCTTCTCTCGCAAGGGCCCCCTGCCGACGCAGGCGAGCTGGTACTACAGCCGTCCGCAACTCGCGGTGACTGGCGCGATTGGCGGTCCCGACGGCCGGCCCACTCGGCCGGTGCGAGGCCATGCCTGGCTGGACCACGAATGGTCGTCGGAGATCCTCGATCCGCAGGCCGCGGGCTGGGACTGGGTCGGCCTGAACCTCGACGACGGCAGCGCGCTGATGGCCTTCCGGATCCGCCGTCGCGACGGCGGCGTGCTCTGGTCCGACGCGAACTGGATCGCGCCGGAACACCTGGCGGGGCCGGGTGTCGAGCCGGCCCCGCGACCGTCCGCCGGGCCACCGCCCCCCCTGCACCCGGTGTTCACCGCCCTGCGGAAATGGCGCTCGCCGCGCACCGGAGCGAGCTGGCCGGTAGCGATGCGGCTGGCTGTCGGAGACCGCGTGCTCGAACTCGATCCGCTGCTGGACGACCAGGAGATCGACGCCTCGGCCAGCACCGGCACCGTGTACTGGGAGGGCGCGGTGCGGGTCCTGGAAGGCGGCCGGCAGGTCGGCGCCGGGTACCTGGAGCTGACCGGCTACGCCGGGGCGCTGCGGCTGTGAGCGCGCATCGAATTCCGCCGCTGGTGCGCTGGCTGGCCGCGAGTGCCGCGCTCGCCCTCGCCTATGCGACCGCGGGTGTGCTGTCGAACGAGCTGACGCTGCCCACCGGCTTCGCCAGCCCGATGTTCGCGCCGGCGGGCATCGCCGCGGCGGTCGTCCTGTTCCACGGCTGGCGGATGCTGCCGGCGGTGTTCGTCGGCTGCCTGCTCTTTCTCGACTGGGTCGGGGCCGAAGCGGTCTATGGCGCCGGCGCGATCGTCGCGCCCGCGGCGATGGCCGCCGGCGCGACGCTCCAGGCCTGGTTCGCCGCCTGGCTGGTCCGCCGCTACGGACGCTTTCCCAGTGCGTCGGGCTCGGACAGGCCGGCGCTTCGCCGCATCCTCCTGGCAGGCCCGGCCGGCAGCGTGATCAGCCCGACCACCGGCGTGCTGACCCTGTACCTGGTCGGCGCGATCGGCGCAAACGACCTGGCCTTCAACTGGCTGACCTGGTGGATCGGCGACACCTTCGGCTCGGCCCTGGTCGGCCCGGTGCTCGCGGTGATCCTGTCGCGGCGAAGCTCGGACCGCATCAGGCCGATCGCGAACTTCGTCCTGCCGATGGTGGTGGCGATCGTCATGCTCGGCCTGGCGATCGCCGAGATCGGCCGACGCGACCGCCTGCAGCTGCAGGCCGCGTTCGACCGCGAGGTGCTGTTCACCGCAAATTCCGTGTTCGAGCGATTCGACAGCGTGCTGCTGGGGCTCGAGGCGCTGAACGGTCTGTTCAGCGCCTCGGAGCAGGTCACCCGGCAGGAGTTCGCGCGCTTCGCGGACCCCTGGATCTTCGCGGTGCCGACGATCCAGGCGATCGGCTGGTCGCAGCGCGTTCGCGAGGGCGGGATCGAAGCGCACGAGCGCGCGATGCGCGACGAAGAGGAACCCGACTACCGGGTGTTCGACCGCCTGCCCGACGGTTCGGTCGTGCCGCCTGCGCCGGCCGGCGAGTACTTCGCGATCACCTACGTGTCGCCGGCCCGGTCCAACGCCAGCGTGCTCGGCCTGAACCAGCTGGCGTCGGAGGTGACCCGGGAGGCGATCCTGCGCGCGCGCCGGACTGGAACCGCCCAGGCCAGCGCGCCCTTCCACCTGGTACAGCTCGCGCCCAACGACCTCGGGGTCGTGGTCTACCGGGCGCTGGCGGATCCGAAGGCTGCGCCGGCCACTCCGGCCGCCGAGGCGACGCTCGGCACCGTGTTCGTCTCGCTGCGCCTGCGCGACACCTTCGAGCGCCTGCCGGTGGCCGCTTCGGGCCTGATCGAGCTGTGCCTGCTGGACGTGTCGACGCAGGGGCTGGCGCAACGGCTGGCCGGCGCGCCGGACTGCGCACTGCGTCCGGTCGCCGGGCCGCTGAGCCGGATCATCGATCGCAGCTTCGCCGGCCGGCACTGGCAGCTGCGCATCGCCGCCAACCCGGCCTACATCGTGTCGGCCCGCGACTGGGGCAGCTGGACGCTCTCGGTGCTGGGCCTGCTGGGCGTGACGATGCTGGGCGTGTTCCTGCTGATGCAGTTCGACCGGCAGCGCCGATTCCAGCAGGAAGTCGAGACGCGCACCCGCGAGCTCGCGCGCGAGATCCGCGAGCGCGAGGCGGCCGAGTCGGCCAACCGCGCCAAGGGCGAGTTCCTCTCGCGCATGAGCCACGAGCTGCGCACGCCGCTGAACTCGGTCCTGGGCTTCGCGCAACTGCTCGCGGCCGATCCCTCGGCCCCCCTGTCGGGCCCGCAGCTCGAACGGGTGCGACTGATCGAGAAGGCCGGCTGGCACCTGCGCGACATGATCGACGAGGTGCTCGACCTGGCACGCATCGAGGCGGGCGCGATGAAGCTCGAGATCGCCCCGGTCGACGTCGGCCACTTGCTCGACGAATGCCGCTCGCTGATCGCCGCCGAGGCGACGCAGCGGCGGATCGTCATCGAACCCGTGATGCTCTCCCCGGGAGCTCGCACGCCTGCGATCGTGCTGGCCGATTCGACCCGTTTGCGCCAGATCCTGCTCAACCTGCTGGGCAACGCGGTGAAGTACAACCGCGACGGCGGCTCGGTGAGCCTGAGGATCACCCGGCAAGAAGACGGCAGCGGCAACGGAGAGGTCGCGGTCTCGGTCGTCGACACGGGTCCGGGCCTGTCTGCCGACGAGCTCGCGCGCCTGTTCGTTCCCTTCGACCGCCTCGGGCGCGAGAAGACCTCGCCGGGCACCGGCATCGGGCTCGTGATCTCGCGACAGCTCGCCGAATCGATGGGCGGCAGGCTCGAGGTGCACAGCGAGCCGCAGCGAGGAAGCACGTTCACGCTGGTGATGCCGGCCGCGCCCGCGCGGGCTGCCGCGCAGGCGTCCGTGAACCCGAGCACCGGTCAGACCGCCGCCAAAAACGGCGCCAAGCAGGCGCACCGGATCCTGTGCATCGAGGACAACCCGATCAATGCGGCCCTGTTCCGCGACGCCCTCGCCTCGCGCGAGGCCTACTCGCTCGAAACCTGCGCGACCGCGGCCGAAGGCCTGGCGGCGCTGCGCGCGCGGCCGGCCGAATTGCTGGTACTGGACCTCAACCTGCCCGATCGTCACGGGCTCGAGTTGCTCGCCGAGCTGAAGGCGGACCCTGCCCTGGCCAGAATCCCGGTGCTCGTCGTGTCGGCCGATGCCACCGGCGCCACCCGGGAACAGGCGCTCGCAGCCGGCGCCGGGTCCTTCCTGACCAAGCCGCTCGACCTGGCCGATTTCGCCCGCTGCATCGAGGCGATGATCGCCGGGCGCACCGGCGGCACCTGACCTCGAGTCCGCTCAGCGAACCAGCTGGTTGATCTCGATGATGGGCAGCAGCACCGCGAGCACGATCACCAGCACCACCGCCCCCATCAGCAGGATCAGCATCGGCTCGAGCAGGCTGGTCAGCGTGAGCGTGCGGCGCTCGGTTTCCTGCGACAGCTGGTAGGCGGTGCGCTCGAGCATCTCGGGCAGCTCGCCGGTGGCCTCGCCACTGGCGATCATGTGGATCATGACCGGCGGGAAGCGCCCGCCCGCGGCCAGCGAGCGCGACAGCGCCGCGCCCTCGCGCACCCGGTCGATCGCGTCGTCGACCACCAGCCGCAGCGCGTCGTTGCCCAGCGTGCGCGCGCCGGCGTCGAGCGCCTTGATCAGCGGCACGCCGCTGCTGGTCAGGATGCCCAGCGTGGACGTGAAGCGCGCGGTATTCAGGCCCAGGATCAGGCGGCCCGCGATCGGCATCGACAGCAGGCGCGAATGCCAGGCCAGCCGGAACGAGGGCGAGCGCAGGGCCAGCCGGAACCCGAGCAGCGCCAGGCCCAGCGCGATCAGCACCCAGATTCCCCACTGCCGGGCGAAATCGGAGACCGCAATCAGGCCCACGGTGAGCCAGGGCAGCTCCTGCCGGGTCTGCGAGAACACGCCGACCACCTGCGGCACCACGTAGGTCAGCAGGGCAACGATCACCAGGGTGGCCACCACCGTCACGATGGCCGGATAGGTGAAGGCGAGCATGATCCGCTGCGACAGCGCGGTGCGCGACTCCACGTAGTCGGCCAGCCGGCTCATCACCAGCGCCAGGTCGCCCGACTGCTCGCCGGCCGAGACCAGCGCGCGGTAGACGTCCGGGAAATCGCGGGGAAAGCGCGACAGCGCCTGCGACAGCGTCTGGCCCGACACCACCTCGCTGCGCACCGCGGCGAAGCGCTCGCGCACTGCGGGCTTCTCGGCCTGCTCGACCACCGCGTTGAGCGCCTGCTCGATGGGCAGGCGCGCCGACAACAGGCTGGCCAGCTGGCGCGTGACCAGCGCCAGGTCCGCCGCGCGCAGCCGCGCCGAGAACACGGGGACGGCCCGCGTGGCCCCGGCTTCCTGGACCGGCGCGACCTCGAGCGGGGTCATTCCCCGCTCGCGCAGGGTGGCGCGCGCGTGGCGCGCCGAGTCGGCGTCCAGGACGCCGCGCTTGATCTGCCCCGCCGCGTCGGCGGCCTCGAAACGGAATGCCGGCACGCTGCGGGCCCGGTGCGCTAGTCGCGCGTCACCCGGATCACCTCGTCGGCCGAGGTGACACCGGACTCGACCCAGCGGCCGCCGTCTTCGCGCATCGAGCGCATGCCGTCGGCCTCGGCCGCCTCGCGCAGCGTGGCTTCGGAGGCGCCCTGGTGGATCAGCGCGCGAATCCGGTCGTCGACCACGAAGAGCTCGTGAATCCCGGTGCGGCCCTGGTAGCCGGTGCGGTTGCAGGCCACGCAGCCCACCGCGCGCCAGCCCCCGGCGACCGGGTCGGGCTCGCGGCACTCGGGGCACAGCTTGCGCACCAGGCGCTGCGCCACCACGCCGATCAGCGAGGAAGACAGCAGGAAGGGCTCGATGCCCATGTCGATCAGGCGGGTCACCGCGGACACCGAATCGTTGGTGTGCAGGGTGGCCAGCACCAGGTGACCGGTGAGCGAGGCCTGGACCGCGATCTGCGCGGTCTCCAGGTCGCGGATCTCGCCGATCATGACCACGTCGGGGTCCTGTCGCAGGATCGAACGCAGCGCCTTGGCGAAGGTCATGTCGATGCGCGGATTGACCTGCGTCTGCCCGATGCCGGACAGGTCGTACTCGATCGGGTCCTCGACGGTGAGGATGTTGGTCGTGGTGGCGTCGAGCCGGCCGAGGGCCGCGTAGAGCGTGGTGGTCTTGCCCGAGCCGGTCGGGCCGGTCACCAGCAGGATGCCGTGCGGCTGGCGGGTCAGCCGGTCGAAGGTGGCGAGCGTGTCGGGCGCCATGCCCAGCCGGGCGAGGTCGAGCCGGCCGGCTTCCTTGTCGAGCAGGCGCAGCACGGCGCGCTCGCCGTGGCCGGTGGGCAGCGTGGACACCCGCACGTCCATCGGCCGGCCGCCGATGCGCAGCGTGATCCTGCCGTCCTGGGGCAGGCGCTTCTCGGCGATGTCGAGCTGCGCCATGATCTTGATCCGCGAGATCAGCGCGGCGTGCAGCTCGCGCTTGGGACGCACCACGTCGCGCAGCGTGCCGTCGACCCGGAAGCGCACCAGCGAATGCGTCTCGAAGGGCTCGATGTGGATGTCCGAGGCGCCGTCGCGCGCGGCCTGGGTGAGCAGCACGTTGATCATCCGGATGATCGGCGCGTCGTCCTCGGTCTCGAGCAGGTCCTCGATCTTGGGCAGGTCCTGCATCAGCCGCGAGAGGTCCATGTCGCTCTCGAGCTCGTCGACCACCGCGGCCGCCGAACCGCCCTGGTTCTGCGAGTAGGCGCGGGAGATGGCGGCGCCGAGCTCCTCGTCGGTCTTGCGCACCGCGACCAGCCGCATCGGCACCAGCCGCGCCAGCTCGGCCAGCGCGTGGCGCGGGGTGCGATCGCCGATCCAGACCTCGATGGTGTCGCCCACCATGCCGGCCACCAGCAACTGGTGCGCGCGCGCGAACCCGTAGGGCACGTAGCGCGAAGGCGAGATCGTGGACATGGGGGGCGCTGCGCCGGGCTTCAGTCGGTGGCGGGCAGCGGCGCCTCGGTGCCGGCGGGTGCGAGCGGCTGCGAGCCCCCCGCGGCGGCCTCCGGGGGCACGATCGGGGTGACGCGGCCATTGAGCGGCACCACCACCTCGTTGGCGCCGCGCGGCGGATTGATCGTGGTGGGCACCGAGCGCTGGATCGGCGCAGGTTCGCGCTGCACCGCCTCGTCGATCTCGGGCGCCAGGCTGGCCGGCGCCGGCGCGATGCCCGGCGGCGGCCGGCGCGACGGCGGCTGCGGCATCGGCGGCAGCTCCGAGGGCTTGAAGTCGGGCAGCAGCCAGTGCTCGGGCAGGCCCGAGTCGCCGCGCAGCAGGCGCATGTACTCGTAGCGGTCGGCGGTCACGCCGTAGGCGGCCTCGCCGTCGCGCACCACCACCGGCCGCAAGAAGACCAGCAGGTTGGTCTTCACCCGCCGGCGATTGTCGTAGCGGAAGAGCTGGCCCACCACCGGGACGTCGCCGAGCCCGGGCACCTTGTCCTCGCCGCCCTCGACCCGCTCCTCGATCAGGCCGCCCAGGACCACGATCTGGCCGTCGTCGACCAGCACGTTGGACTCGATCGCCCGGCGGTTCGTGATGATGCCCGCAGCCAGCGTGACGCTCTGCACGCTGGAGACTTCCTGGAAGATCTGCAGGCGCACGGTGCCCGACTCGGACACCTGCGGCTTGACCCGCAGCGTGGTGCCGACGTCGCGCCGCTCGATCGTCTGGAAGGGGTTCACCGAGGCGCCGCCGGTGCCGGTGGCGGTGAACTGGCCGGTGACGAAGGGCACGTTCTGGCCGATGATGATCCGCGCCTCTTCGTTGTCCAGCGTCAGCAGGTTCGGCGTGGCCAGGATGTTCGCGTTGGCGTTGGTCTCCAGCGCGCGCGCGAGGAAGCCCAGGTTCAGCACGGTGCCGATGCCGGGAATCGTGGTGGTGCCGCGCACCACGCCCACGTTCAGGCCGGTGCCGACCGAGCCGATGTTGGCGGTGGCGTCGAGGATATTGCCGCCGGTGCCGCGCGTGGGCAGGTTGGTGCCGCCGATCACGCGCGTGGTGCCCTCGGGCGCGCTCAGGAACTGCCACTGGATGCCGAGCTCGGCCGCGCGCTCGGCGCTGATCTCGACGATCAGCGACTCGATGAAGACCTGGGCACGGCGGGTGTCGAGCTGGTCGATGACCGAGCGCAGGTTGCGGTAGACCGGCTCGGGCGCGGTGATGATCAGCGAGTTGGTGGTCGGGTCCGCGGCGATGGTCGCCCCGCCCGCCTGCACCGTGACCGGCTGCGTGGTGGACTGCTGCAGCGGCGTGGTCGCGGCGGCGCCCTGCCCCGCGGCACCGGCCTGCGCGCCGGTGGTCGAGCCGGCGGGATTGGCGCCGCTCGCGCCAAGCAGGCCCGACGCGCCGTCGGTGCCGAAGCCCGAGGTGCCGGTGCCGATGCCGCCCTGCCTGCCCGAGCCGCCCGCCAGCACGCCCTGCAGCGTCTGCGCGAGCTTGACCGCCTCGGCGTTGCGCAGGTACACGACGTGGATGTTGCCGGGCTGCGCGCTCGGCTGGTCGAGGCGCGCGATCAGCGAGCGCGCCAGCGTCATCTTGGCCGCGCTGCCGGTGCGGATCAGCACCGCGTTGATCCGCGGATCGGCCATCACCATGACGCGCTGGCCGGCATCGACCTGCGCGCCGGCACTGGCCCGCGCGCTGTCGTCGAGCATTCGCGACACGGCCACCGCGATGTCGGCCGCCACCGCATGCTCGATCGGCACCACCTCGACTCCGCTGGTCGACGGGCTGTCGAGCGTGGCCACGATCCGGGCGATGCGCTGCAGGTTGGCCGCGTAGTCGGTGACGACCAGCGAGTTGTTGTTCGGATAGGCGACGATGGTGTTGTTCGGCGAGATCAGCGGCCGCAGCACCGGCACCAGGTTGGAGGCCGACTCGTGGGTCAGCCTGAAGATCTGCGTGACGATCTGGTCGCCGCTCGCGCCGGGCGTGCGTCCGGCGGTGACCGGGCTGGACTGCAGCTTGGCGTCGGCCTCGGGCACGACCTTGGTGAGGCCGCCCGCCTCGACCACCGCGAAGCCCTGCGAGCGCAGCTGCGACTGCAGCAGCCGATAGGCCTGATCGCGGCTGACCGGGCGCGGCGTTTCGAGGGTCATCTTGCCGCGCACGCGCGGGTCGATGATGAAGGTGCGGTTGAGCAGGTGCCCGAAGGCGCCGACCACCGAGTCGATGTCGGCATCCTTGAAGTTGAGCGTGACGGCATCGCTGCCGGCGGAGTCGGCGGCTGCCGGCGCGACCGCTGCCGGCGTGGCGGCCGTCTGGCTGGCGGCCCGTTCCTTGCCCGGCCGCGAGGCCTGCGCGAACGCAGGCTGCGCGACCGCTGCCAGCAGCAACAAGGCGCCGCACGCCGCGGCAGCGGCGTTTCGCATCGAGGCGAGCCGGCGCCCGCAAGCCTGGTACAAGGTCATGCCCCTATTCTAATGATGGTGCGCCCGCCTTCGCGCCTTCCGACCAGACCCAGGAAGGACTGTAGCCTTTCCGCCTCGTTCGGCTCCGCGCTGGCGTCGGCCTCGAAGCGCAGGCCCGCGCGCGCGTCCCAGGTGCCCTTGCCGGTCAGCTTGAGCGGCCCGGACAGTGTCTGCAATCCGACATTGGCCCGCGAGCCCTGACCGTCGATCTCCACGCGGTAGCTGCCGAGCGGTCGGACCGGCGTCATCGCCGAGGCCGCCTCGCGCAGTTCGACGGTGGCGCGCCCGTGCATCTGGCCGCCGCGGATCGTGAGCGGCTCCCAGCGCACCGCCAGCGCGCCGGAGGGGCGGATGCTGTTCCAGGGCGAGCCCAGCCGGCTCAATTCGACCGAAGGCAGCGACAGGGCCCCCGGCCCGACCCGCATCTCGGCGAAGCTGCCCTGCAGGCGCACCGGCTGCGCCATGCCGTCGACCGAGATCGCCGCATCGACCAGGCCGGCGAACAGGGGCCAGGGCCGCACCGCCCAGCCCACGCGGCCCGGGATCGCCACGCCGGGCGTGGACAGCCGCTGCGCGTCCTCGCCGCCCAGGTCGGCGAAGACCAGTCGCCCGCTGCCTTGCCAGACCGTCCCCTCGGCCTCGGCGAGGCGCACCCGGCCCAGGGTGGACCGGTCGAGGGCGAGGTCGACGAAGCGGGCCGGCGCGGTCGCGACCGCGACCACCACCGCGGCGACCAGGCCGGCGAGCCCGAAGAGGAGCCATCGCAGCATCGCTCAGCGCCCCTCGCGACGGGGAAGTTCCAGCGAGGCGCGCGCGGTCACCATGCCCGGCGAGGCCTCGCGCGTGACCGACACGTCGACGATCCGCAGTCGGGTGTCGCGCACCGCGACGTCGATCCAGGCCAGCCAGGCGGCGTGCTGCACGCCCCGGAAACGCACGTCGAACAGGTTCCCGGTCTGCTGCAGCTGGGCCAGCGACGGCCGCAGGCCGGCGCCGTCGATGGACTGTTCCAGCCGGGCCCGGACCGCCTGGGGCGTGTCGGCGCCCGCCGGGGCCGTGCCGAGCTGGCGCGCCTCGTCGGCCAGCTGGTCGATGCGGGCGAGCTGCGAGCGCAGCGCCGGCAACTCGCGCTGCAGGCGCTCGCGGCCCTGCCAGGCCGGCTCGATCAGCAGCAGGTAGACGATCGCGGCGATGACCACCAGGGCGGCCGCGAGCACCAGGCGCCGCTCCCGCAGGGCCATCGCCTGCCAGCGTTGCATCAGCGTGTCGAGCATCGCGCGGCCCTCAGCGAAGCAGCGCGACCGTGGCGGTCGGCTCGCGCTCGGCATCGAAGCGCAGTTGCAGGCCCAGGCGCTGGCAGGCCTGGATCAGGGTGTCGCGCACCGCGCGGGATTCGAACTGCCCGGGCTGGAAGCGCACGCGCAGGCGGCCATCGCGATAGTCGACGCCGGAGAGCGCATCGTTGGCCTGGCTGCCCAGCGCCTGCGAGAAGCGCGCGAGCAGCGGCACGAAGTCCTCGGGGCCGCTCTGGCCGGCCCGGGTGCGCATGCCGGCCACCTGTCGCTCCATCTGCAGCACCGGGTCGACGACCACCTGCGCATCCGGGAAGGTCTGCCGATAGCGCCGCTCGATCGCGCTGCGCAGCTCGTCGCGCTCCTGGGTCAGCATGGCCCAGTGCAGGTTCAGCCCCAGCAGGGCGATCGCCACGGTCGCGGCGGCCAGCGCGCCGGGCAGCCGCCAGGCCCGCCAGTCGATCTCGGCGACCCAGCGGCCCGCCTTGCTGCCTCGTCGCCCGCTCAGCAGGTCGACCGGCGCCGCGATCGGCAGCGGCAGGGAACGGATCTCGGCCGAGAAACCGGCCTTGGCGGCGGCGATCATCACCGAAGGTTGCCAGGCGGGCCCCTCGATGTAGACCGGCAGGTTGCGCGGCGATCCGCCGGAAATTTCCGGCAGCTCGCGTTCGGCGAAGGAGGGCTCGCCACCGGCCTCGCCGGTCCAGGCGGCCTGCAGCAGCGACACGATCGCCTCGGCCCTGGCCTGCTGGCTGTCGCCGGCGTTCCAGCCCATGCCCTCGTTGGGCGCCAGCCGCAGGGCGAGGCCGTCGTTCAGGCAGGCCAGCGCGGTGCCCGAGGCGCCCGCCGGCAGGGCGAGCTGGGCCGGCCAGGCCGCGGTGACCTTGGTGCCCTTGCGCTCGAAGGCGCCGACCACCAGCTCGAGCCAGCCGCGATCGATGACCGCGACCAGCCGCTCGCCCTCGCCCGTCTTCGGGCCCACCGCGAGCGCGCACTGCTGGGCGTCCTGCAGCAGCAGGTCCTCGACGATGTTGGGCAGGGCCTGGCGCAGCCGCACGCCCGAGAGCGGCGGCACCTTGGCGCGCAGCAGCGTGACGTCGCGCGCATCGAAGACCAGGGTGACCGACTTGAGGGGCGGCAGCGCGTCCAGGCTGATCCGCGCGTAGCGCGCCGCACTGCCCGTGCCCTGCACGGTGACCATCGTGTGGCCCGGGCCGCTGACCAGCTTCTCGGTGGCCGCGATCGGCAGCATCGCGAGCAGCGAAGGCTCGGTCGCGAACGCCCGCTCCCCGCTCGCGCGCGGCGGGATCCAGACGATCGCCTGACCTCTTCTCAGAACCTGTGCTGCCATACCCGTTCCACGCGCACGCTCCCGCGATACAGCAGGGACTCGCTCTGCGCCTCGACCCGGCCGAAGCGTACCATCCCGCTGACGATGAAGAAGTCCGATCCGACGGACAGCAGGTTCGGCGCCAGGACCGGCGAGCCGTCGAACATCGAGCGGGCCACGTCCAGGCTGGCGAAGAAGGTCCGCTGCCTGACGCCTTCCACGAACTGACGAGCGGCCTGCAGGTCGACGTCGGCGATGACCGCGGCCAGCACCTCGGCCGGCGCCGTGTTCACGTTGACCTTGGTGTTCTCGGTGTTGACCACCGCCCGCGCGAGCCGGACCGACTTCGGCAGGATGGTCACGAACGGCGCCAGCGCCTGGACCGTGGCTTCGTCGAAGCCGGGCACCGAGCGCAGGTCCGACACCTTCAGCAGGGGCAGCGCGCTCGCCGGCAGCCGCCTGCCCTCCACCACCGGCGGATAGGCCTGCATGATGCGCTGCTGCAGCAGCGTGGCCAGGCTCTCCGGCCGCCCCAGCAGGCCCAGCAGGCGCTCGAAGGCCTGGCGGTGCGGCGCCGAGGGCTGGCCCGCGATCACCAGGTTGTTCAGGTTCAGGCGCGACTGCGCGTCGAACATCTGGCCCGCGATCATCGCGTTGCGCTCGGCATCGGACACCCGCGCGCCGCCCATGACGGTCTCGTCGAGCCGGGTCTCGGCCACCGGCAGCGCCCAGATCTCGCCCAGGTGATCGACGGCGCCGGTGCTGTTGCGATCCACCCGCAGCACGACCTCGGCCCAGTCCAGCACCGCGCTCTCGATCCACCGCACCTGCGCGAGCGACAGGCGGTTCTCGACCGAGCGCACGGTGACCATCTCGCGCCAGAACAGGCTGCTCACGATCAGCGTGGCCAGCGTGACGACCAGCAGCACGCTGATGATCGCCACGCCGCGCTGGGCGGCATGGGGGATCGCCACGCCGCGCTGGGCGGCATGGGGGATCGCCACGCCGCGCCAGGCGGCACGCGGTCGGGCGCGCATCAGTCGGCCACCGCGAACACGCGAACGATGCGCTCGCCGCGGCGCACCAGCACCATTTCCACGCCGGTCACCAGCACGCTGTTCGCGGCCGGCGTGGTGGCGCCCGCCTGCGGGGCCTGCCCCGGCGGCGGGGTCTGGCCCGGCGTGCCCGGCTGCGCCGGCTGGCCCGTCTGCGCCGCGCGGGCGAGCTGCTCGGCCCGCGCCGCCTCGGCGGCCATCTCCGAGGCCTGGCTCGCGGCCAGCGACGCGGCGGGCAGCCAGCCGCGGCCCTCCAGCCAGCCCCGCAGCTCGAGCGCCTCGATCCCGCGCACCACCGGCTGCCAGGTGAAGGGAATGTCCGGCACCGGGTTGGTGACGCCCGGGATGGGCACGGTCCAGGCGCTGAACCCTCGCTCGATCGTGCCGTCGCGCAGGCGCCAGACCACCCGCTGGATCTGCGTGGTGTCCTCGCCCGGCGCCTCGCGCAGGACGGTCAGCGACGGCGGCTCGCGGTCGTTGCCCATGCTGAAGCCCACCGGCGGCACCGACAGGCCGAGCAGGCGCACCGCCCAGGACCGCCGCAGGTCTTCCTCCATCTGCGACATGACCACGGTGAGCGCCCGCAGCTCGTCGGAACGCTCGACGATGCTGTCGCGCCCGGCGATCACCGAGCCCATGCCCCGCCAGCTGAGCAGCGCCAGCACCGCCAGCAGCGCGACCGCGACCAGCAGCTCGAGGATGGTGAAGCCGCGGCTCCGACGAAGCCTCATGCCGCTACCTCGTCGAGAAGCCGACCAGCCGGGACAGGCGATGGTCGGAGCCGCGGGCGTAGACGCCGACCTCGACCCGCCGGAACTGCGGGTTCGGCGTCTGGAAGACCTGCTCGACGCAGACCAGCTCGACGCCGGCCTGGCTGCAGTCGAACTCGCGGCGGCCCAGCGCCGGCCACTCCGCGGCGATCCGGATCTGCGACAGGCGGTTCTCGGCGCTCCACTGGGCCAGCGAGCGCGACCGCAACTCCGCGCTGTTGACCGCCAGCGAGCCGGTCGCGCGCATCGCGGTCATCAGCGCGATCGCGGCGATGGTCATCGCCACCAACACCTCGACCAGCGTGAAGCCGCGCGCCTTCGCCCTCATCTGACTCTCACTTGCCGGTTTCCTGGCGCAGCTCGAAGGCGCCGAGCCCGTTCGACACGATGGACACCCGGTCGCCCTCGCGCTCCAGGTGCAGCGCGAACGGCGTGTCGACCTGGTCGCGGCCGAACTCCACGGTGTTGCGGGTGTCGGGCCGTTCGACCGAGACGCGGGTCGGCCGCTCCCACAGGCGCTCGCGCAGGTCGCGGTCGTCGAGGATGGGCTGCCAGCGCCGGTCGCGCCAGATCGCGAAGCGGTAACGCTCCTCGTCGGCCTCGAGGCGGATGGGGGCCCCGCGCACCAGTGCTTCTTCGCGGGCCAGCGACAGCAGTTGCGCGAGGCGGTCGGCCTCGAAGCGCAGGCCGCGGTCGAAGCCGCCGATCGAAAGCGTGGCCACCCCGATCAGCACGCCGGCGATGACGATCGCGACGAGCAGCTCGAGGAGCGTGAAGCCGCGCTGGCTGCTACCCACGCATGCTCAGCGGTTCAGCGCCCAGTTCCCGATGTCGGCGTCGACGCCCTCGCCGCCGGGCTGGCCGTCGGCGCCCAGGCTGAAGACGTCGATCTCGCCCTTCACGCCGGGATTCAGGTACTGGTAGGGGCGGCCCCAGGGATCGACCGGCGCCTGCTTCAGGTAGGCCTTCCAGTTGGCCGGCACCGGCTCCGTCGCCGGACGCTGCGCGAGCGCGAGCAGGCCCTGCTCGGTGGTGGGGTAGCGCTGGTTGTCGAGGCGGTAGAGATCCAGCGCCTGCAGCAGCTGGGCGATCTCGGTCTGGGCCGCCTTCACGCGGGCCTCGTCGGGCTTGCTCATGATCCGGGGCACGGCGATGGCCGCCAGCACGCCGAGGATCACGATGACGACCATGATCTCGATGAGGGTGAAGCCGCTCGCGCGGCGTGACCGGCTCGGGCCCTGCGCCCGGGCTGCCGGATTGGCCGGAATCCTGCTGTCGGCCGATGGACGGTGCATCGTCACTCCTGAATGTCCGTAGGTGAACCGGGCTATGATAGCAGCGGGTTTTTACGAAACGGCTCGGGTCGCACATGCGCTTGAAATCGCCGGCGGCAACGGGCCGCTGGGCGCCTCACCTGGCCGCCACCGTGCTGTTCGCGGCGCTGTGCGGCATCGCCACCTACTGGGGGCTGCAGCTCTTCGCGCCGCGCATGGCGATCGCGCCGGCCGGCTCGCTGGTCGACTGGCAGAAGGCGCCCGACCTGGCCGCGGCTTCGCGCCTGTTCGGCATGCCCGCTTCGGCGGTGCAGTCCCGGCGCGCGGCAGCCGCCGCCTCCAACATCAAGGTGATCGGCGTCGCGGCCTCTTCGCAGCGCGGCAGCGCGATTCTGTCCATCGACGGCAAGCCTCCCAAGGCCTTCATGGTGGGCGACAAGATCGACGACCACGCCATGCTGGTCGAAGTCCGGCCCGACGTGGTGATCGTCGAGCAGGCCGGCGGCCGGGTGGAATTGCCCACGCCCGACCGGCCCGACCCGGCTCTGCTCAGCGCCGGTCCGGCAGCCGCCGGCGCGGCGAGCGTCGCGGCGCCCGCGTCGGTCGCGCCTGCCCTGCCCCGCCTGCCGCCTGTCGCACCGCGGCCGGTTCCGCCTGCCGCAGCGCCGGTTCCGCCGGCCGCAGCGCCTGCGTTGCCGCCAGCCGCGCCGCCGCTGCCGGCCCCTTCGGCGGGCACCGAGCCCCCGCCGGCTCAGCCGCCCGCCGAGTTGCAGCAGCCTGCCGACGGCAATCCCGTCGGCCAATCCACTGGCGCCGACAGCCCCGCCGGCGCGCAGGACCCGACACAGCCGGCATCCGCTGGCGTGCGACAGTAGCCGCTTCCCGCAACAAATTTACGCAGTGACCCTCTTCAGCATCCCGACCCGCAGCGCCCGCGAACCGGAGCGGCCCGCCAAGTCCTTCCGGCAGGCCCAGTTCGAGCGCCGCGAGCAGGCCATCCTCGACGCCACCAACCGCCTGCTGGCCGAGAAGGGCTACGAGCCCATGGCCATGGACGACATCGCCGCCGAGGTGGGCATCGCCAAGGGAAGCCTCTACAAGCACTTCGCCTCCAAGGAAGCGCTGGCCGCGGCGGTGATGATCCGGCTGCTGCGCCGTACGCGCGAGGCGCTCGACGCGCTGCCCGCCGAGGCGCCGGCCGCCGATCGGCTGCGCGCCATGCTCGAGTGGACGCTGCGCGAGCGGCTGGCCGGCGGCGTGCCGCACCTGCCCTCGACCAGCGCCACGCTGCGCGACGCGCTGCTGGCCAACCGCGAGTATGTCGACGAGCTGATGGAGCTGTCCGAGATGCTCGGCGACCTGGTGCGCCAGGCGCGCGCCGACGGCGCGCTGTCCGGCGACTTCGCCGATGAGTTCGTCCTCTACCACTTCTATGCCCGCGCCTGCGACCCCACGCTGGACTTCCTGAAGGCCGGCGGCGCGCTGACCGACGACCAGATCGTCGCGCAGATGGTCCGCGCCGCCTTCGACGGCATCACCCGATGAAACAGTACCTCGACCTGATGCGCCACGCGCTCGAGCGCGGCGCCGAGAAATCCGATCGCACCGGCACCGGCACACGCTCGGTCTTCGGCTGGCAGATGCGCTTCGACCTCTCGGAAGGCTTCCCGCTGGTCACCACCAAGAAACTGCACCTGCGCTCGATCGTCAATGAGCTGATCTGGTTCCTGAAAGGCGAGACCAACACCCGCTGGCTGCGCGAGAACGGCGTGACCATATGGGACGAATGGGCCGACGAGAACGGCGAGCTCGGCCCGATCTACGGCTACCAGTGGCGCCACTGGCGCACGCCCGAGGGCGGCGAGGTGGACCAGATCGCCGACGTGATCGAGCGCATCCGAAAAGACCCCGACTCGCGCCGCTTGATCGTGTCGGCCTGGAACGTGGCCGACCTGCCGAAGATGGCGCTCGCGCCCTGCCACGCCTTCTTCCAGTTCTACGTGGCCGGCGGCCGCCTGTCCTGCCAGATGTACCAGCGCAGCGCCGACATCTTCCTGGGCGTGCCCTTCAACATCGCGTCGTACGCACTGCTCACGCACATGGTGGCGCAGCAGTGCGAGCTCGAGGTCGGCGATTTCGTCTGGACCGGCGGCGACTGCCACCTGTATTCCAACCATCTGGAGCAGGCGCGCGAACAGCTCTCGCGCGAGCCCTATCCGCTGCCGCGGCTCGAGATCCTGCGCAAGCCCGAATCGATCTTCGACTATCGCTTCGAGGACTTCGCGGTGCACGGTTACCAGGCGCATCCGCACATCAAGGCGCCGGTGGCGGTCTGATGCGAGTCACGATCGTCGTCGCGCGGACCCGCAACGGCGTCATCGGCCGCGACAACGCGCTGCCCTGGCACCTGCCCGAGGACCTGAAGCACTTCAAGGCCACCACCACCGGCCACGCGATCGTCATGGGCCGGCGCACCTTCGAGTCGATCGGCCGCGCGCTGCCGGGCCGGCGAACGATCGTGGTCACCCGGGATCCCGACTGGGCGCACGCCGGATGCGAGCGCGCCGGCTCGCTGAGGCAAGCGATCGCGCTGGCGGCCACGCCGGGCCCCGATCCCGCGATCGCCACCGACGAGGTCTTCGTGGTGGGCGGCGCGCAGCTCTATGCCGAGGCCCGCGCGATCGCCGACCGCGCGATCGTCACCGAGATCGACCTCGCGCCGGAAGGCGACGCGCGCTTCGAGGCGCTCGGCCCGCCCGAGTGGACGCTGAAGTCCAGCCAGACCCATCGGTCTGCCAGCGGGATCGCCTACCGGATCGAGGACTGGGAGCGCGCGGCAGGCTGAGTGCGCGCCAGGCGCTCGAGTTCGGGACGCGCGAGCCCCTTGAGTTCCGCGATGCGCGCGGCCAGCCAGCCCAGCGCGAACCAGGCTGCCGGATCGTCGGCTACCATCGCCTGGTAGCGCTCGCGCGCCACGATCAGGTCGTTCAGTTCGCCCATCCGGTCCTGCACCACGGCAAGGCGCTTCAGGTAGCGCGCGAGCGCACCGGCCTTCAGCACCGGCGCGAAGAACTCGGCCGCGTAGCGCTGGCGCTTGATCCGCTTGCGCAGCGCGTGCAGGGCGGTGTCGTCGAGCGAATCGAAGGCCTTGGCAGCGTCAGCGATCGCGCGGTGCCAGCGGCGCAGTCGACGTTCGGCCTGGAGCGGAAACGGTTTGCTGTCCGCCGTGGCTGCGTCCGGAGCCGCATCGCCGGGCAGCGCTTCCTCGACCAGCCCCACGCGCCAGCTCAGCCAGGCGAGCATGAGCTGCTGCACCGCGGCCGAGGCGACCGCCTCGCGCGGATCGGGCGCCGGCGTGCCGACGGCCCGAGCCTCGAGGGGCGGCGCACCGGCCTCCGCGAGCGCAGCCGCCACGCCGGCATCGAGCACGTCGGCATCGCGCGACAGGCCCAGGGTGTCGAACAGGGCGCGCAGGCCGTCGACCAGATGCGGCGGCGGCGCGGGCACCCAGCCGCGAAAGCTGCGCAGCCCCGAGCGCAGACGCCGGATGCCAACCCGCATCTGGTGAACGTGCTCGACGCGCAGTGCCGGATCGCCATCGACCAGACCGATCGCATTGCGGCCGATCTGGTCCAGGCATTCGTCGAGCACCGCGCAGAAGGCGTCCAGCACCGACGCGTCGCCGGGATAGGCCGGCGAACGCCCCTTTCGAACTGCCGCAAACCGCAGGCCATCGGCGAGACGGTCGCCGCGCTCGGCCTTCGTGCGCGGGTCGAGGATCAGGCCGAAGCGCTTGCGCCAGCGCTCGGCGAGCTCGAGCATCGCCAGCGGCGAGCCGGACACCAGCTCGAACTCGATTTCGCACAGCCGCAGCGGGGCTTCGGGAGGACCACCCGTGGCCTCCTCCGGACCCGGCCTGGGGCCCGCGAGGATCCGGCCTTCGTCGAAGGCGACCTCCACGACCGCCCCGCGGGTCCGCACCCGCCGCAGGGTGCGACGCACCTCGGTGCGATAGCGCACGCCGGCGAATTCGCCCGCCGCCTCGGCCTTGCGCAGGAGCTTCAGCAAGCGGTCGCCGACCGGCGTGCCCGCGTGCAGCGAAGCATCCGTGCTCGCGTCCGGGCGCAGCACCTCGTGCTCGAAGCGCTCGAGCGCATTCGCCCGGGCCGCCTTCAGCGTCTGCACCCAGCGCCGTCCCTCGCGGCGCAGGCGCCAGGCGATGCCCTCGCTGGCCAGCCGCCGATCGGGCGTGTCGAGGTACATCGCGGCCAGTGTGCGCCGCTCCAGGCTCGCGGAGGCGCGCGCCATCTCGACGGCGAGCGCCTTGCGCGACGCGTGCGGAACGAGGAACTTGAGTTCGATTTCGCGATCGGAGGACATCTCGGCTCCAGAGCTGCCGAGGATAGCCGTTCGCGCCACGCGCTTGGTTACAGTCGACCGATCCGCTCGGCTCGGCGCCTCCCGTGTCAGGTTCGGCGTCTGCCGAATCGCGCCGGGCGACGCAGGTCGAGTTCGGTAGAATGCTGGCCTGCGCCTGTCGCAACGCCTCCGTAGCTCAGTGGATAGAGCATCCCCCTCCTAAGGGGAGGGTCGCACGTTCGATTCGTGCCGGGGGCGCCAAAAATATTTATAAAAATCAAGGAATTGACGGCACGAAGAGCCTCCCCTTCTGGCTACGATTTGGCGGCACCTCGGATTGGCTACGGTTTTGGCTACGGTCGCCGCCATACTCGCCAGCGTGTCGCGATCGCCCTACACTTCCATCATGAGAGCGATCGACCTTGACCTGGTGAAGCATTTGCTCACGGCGTGGGCGCGCGTGGTGCGAGGCGACATGCGCGGAAACCTTGGCTTTCCGAAACACGCCAGCTTCACCGCCTTGCGCGTCGACGGCGGCACGCGCTCAGACGACAGGGTTGCCCGCGATGTCGACGCCGCCATGGTCGCCGACCAGGTGACCGCCGCAGTTGAGCAGCTCATCGAGCGCGAGCGCGTGGCGATCGTCCGCAGGTACGTCCACGGCTGGACCTTCCAGATGATTGCCGACGAGATCGGGCTCAGGTCGCGGGATGGCGCGGGCGATCTCGTCAAGCGCGCGCAGATGCGCCTCGCGTACCTGCTCGCGGGCGAGGAAGCCCCGCCTGCGCGAGGCTCACGACGGCCAGCCAGGGCGAGCCTGAGCGCCTCCACGGGCGCCGATCAGCTCGCGTAGGCAGCAGGGCACCACCCGGATCGAAAAAGCCGCCCGTAGGCGGCTCTGGTGGCCTCGCACTACACGCCCGGTGGCTCCCAGGCGAACAGATTTCGGTTCGTTTCCTCGTCATCATCCGGCCGCAGCAGCCGGACCCGCACGCGCGCCACGTGGGCGCCGCCGCGCACGTCGACCGATATCCGGATTCGACCACCTCGATCGAGCGCCTGGTGCGCATCCTCGGCCACCTCGGGCGCGATCCGCTCCACCCAGCGCAACACGGCCTCGGCCGAGCTGGGCGCGGTAGCGATCAGCCGGTTAAGGCGGGACTCGAGGATGGCGAGCTCGTTCATGGATTCAGTGCAGAAGCCGGCCCTTGCCGTCACTTCCGCCGATTCAGGTTTGCGATCTCGGGGCGCACGCCGCGCTCGAAGGCCTGCACGGCCTGGGTTGCCTTGGCGCGAAACGCCGGGCCCAGGAAAGGGCGAGGCTTCATCTTCTTCGTGCCGAGCTCGAGGAACTTGAAGTAGAAGGGATCGTTCGGTCGCACCAGCCGACGAGAAAGTGTCAAGTACGCGCCCCGATTGAGCGCCGAGCGACCCCGACGCACCGTCAGGAAGACCCCGACGTCCCCACGCTTGCGGGCCAGCTTCGAGCTCGTGACCGAGATCGAGCGACGGACCAGGCCGCGGGTCCTGTACGGAGTCGACTGAAGAAGCACCGGGGCCCTTGCCCGCGCCTCGCCCTGGATCACCTTGGCGGCCGAACGCAGCGCGCCTCGCAGCGCCTTCCTGCGCAGCTGCCACGGCAGCGCTTGCAGGGCGCGCTTAAGGTCTTCAACGCCCGTCAGGCGAACGAACTCACCGGTCATCTCACACCTCATGTATGCAATGAATGAAAGGTGCCAGCCGCGCGCGGGAAGGAGCCACGCCGCCGGCTCTCGGGGTTATCGCCCACTCGCCGAGTAACGGCAGCCGTTCGGGCGACGATGCCCACGGTGGCCAGCCGGCCAAGCTTCACTGAAGCGCGCGCACGGCGTGCGTGTGAGCGAACGGCACTTCGTGCCCTTCGCGGCTCACAAGCATGAAGGTCACTTCGGGCGGCATCGAGCCAGTGCGCGCAACGAACCGCAGGCCGGGCCGGGCGCCGTCCTCGATCAGCTTCGCGAGTGCCTGCAGGCGCTCGTCGTCGAACTCGTCGAGCAGTGCGGCCAGGGCGCGGGACAGGGCGTCGGCCGCCGCGATGACGGCCGGCGTCAGTGCATCGTCTTTCATCGTCAGGTTCCTTCCTGGTGAGGCCGGCGCCCGAGGGCGCCGACCTCGTTGCGGTTACGCCGTCGGCGCGATCTTCGCGAACGCTGCCGGCTGGGCAAGCTGGACATCCATCCGCAGGTGCGCCAGGAAGCCCACCTGCAGCTTGTCCATGAAGCCCTCGCGTAGGACCTCGACGCGCAGCTCCTGGCGCACGCCCAGGAGCAACTGCGAGAAGTCACCGACGATGATTTCGCCGGCACCGATCCCGGTCGTCACCCGCTGCGGAATCGTGGCGAGCGCCGGGGGCGGCTGCAGCGGCTGGCCCGTGGTGTCAGCCAGGCCGGCCAGCGTGCGCCAGTCGCCAGGGTTCAGGATGACCGCGGTCGGATCATTCGCGTTGGCGGTCTTCAGCGTCTCGATCGCGTCGAGCAGGGCCGCGTAGGTGAGCGACGCGGGC
>MEEC01000017.1 GCA_001724315.1 Lautropia sp. SCN 70-15
GGCCGGGCCGGGTGGTGGGCACCGACATCTGGCTGCTTCTGATCCGCGGCGACCACGAGCTGAACGAGGTCAAGGCCGGCAAGGTGCCGGGGCTCGAGGGCTTCCGCTTCGCGAGCGAGGCCGAGATCGTCGAGCACTTCGGCAGCCCGCCGGGTTACCTGGGCCCCATCGGCACCGCGAAACCGGTGAAGGTGGTCGCCGACCGTACCGTGGCCAACATGAGCGACTTCGTCTGCGGCGCCAACGAGGAAGGCTTCCACTACACCGGCGTGAACTGGGGCCGCGACCTGCCCGAGCCGGTGGTGGCCGACATCCGCAACGTGCAGGCCGGCGATCCGTCGCCCGACGGCAAGGGCGCGCTGGCCATCCAGCGCGGCATCGAGGTCGGCCACGTGTTCTACCTCGGCACCAAGTACTCCGAGGCGATGAGCGCCACCTTCATCGACGAGGACGGCAAGTCCAAGCCCTTCGAGATGGGCTGCTACGGCATCGGCGTCACCCGGCTGGTGGGCGCGGCCATCGAGCAGAACCACGACGAGCGCGGCATCGTCTGGCCGCGCGCGATCGCGCCCTTCGAGGTGGCGATCTGCCCGCTGGGCTACCGCAAGTCCGAGAAGGTCCGCGAGACCGCCGACGCGCTGTACGCCGAGCTGCTGGCGGCCGGCGTGGACGCCATCCTGGACGACCGCGACGAGCGGCCCGGCGCGATGTTCGCCGACTGGGAGCTGGTCGGGGTCCCGCTGCGGGTCACGATCGGCGAACGCAGCCTGAACGAGGGCAAGGTGGAGCTGCTCGCCCGCCGCGGGATGCAGACCAGCGCGGTATCCGTCGGCGATGCGGTGCCGGCCGTCCGGCAGGCGCTTGCCGGCTGAGCCGGCCTCGCGGTTCAATCGGCGGATGCGCCTGGTCTCCCTCGCTCCGTCCCCCCGCGTCCGTCGTTCGCTGGCCGCGCTGGCGGCGGCCGGCCTGCTGCTGGCCGGCAACGCCCACGCCGGCCGCCAGCAGTACGAACCGCTGACCGACGCGGTGCGCACCGCGCTGGCCGCGGCGGTGAGCGACGACCGGGTCGGCGAGGCCCGCTACGACAGCGTGCTCGAGAAGGTGGACTGGCTGGCCGCGATGTCCACCCACCTGCCGCGGCGCTGGAAGCCGGATCACCGGCAGCGGGTGGAGTTCCTCGACGCGGTGCGTTACGAGGCGCAGCGCGCCGGGCTGGATCCGCACCTGGTGCTGGGGCTGATCGAGGTCGAGAGCGCCTTCCGGCGCTACGCGATCTCCCACGCCGGCGCGCGCGGCTACATGCAGGTCATGCCCTTCTGGACCGGCGTGATCGGCGACAAGGACCCGGCCAAGCTCTTCGACATGCGCGCCAACCTGCGCTACGGCTGCACCATCCTGCGCCACTACCTCGACATCGAGCGCGGCAACCTGTTCCGCGCGCTGGGCCGCTACAACGGCAGCCTGGGCCGCGCGGAGTACCCGAACCTGGTGCTGCGCGCCTGGAAGCGCTGGGAGGCGAGGGCGCCCGCGCCGCGGCAGCAGGCGGCGCCGATGCTGGCCGAACTCAGGCCGGCTTCACCCGCACCTGCTCCGGCGGTCGGTCGATGACCGCCATGGTCAGCCGCGACACGCAGGTGCGGCGGCCGTCCTCGTCGGTGAGCTCGATCTGCCACACGTGGGTGGTGCGGCCCACGTGGATGGGCGTGCAGCGCCCGTAGACCCAGCCCTTCGTGGCCGGCCGCAGGTGGTTGGCGTTGATCTCCAGGCCCACCGCCGCCTTCGAATCGTCCAGGCACAGCCAGGAGGCCACGCTGCCCAGCGTCTCGGCCAGCGCGACCGATGCCCCGCCGTGCACGATGCCCATCGGCTGAACGGTCCGGTGGTCCACCGGCATCCGCGCCCGCAGGAAGTCCTCTCCGATCTCGACGAACTCGATGCCGATGCGGCCGCACAGCGTCTGCGCATGCGTTCGGTTGATGTCTTCGGAGGTGGCGGTCTTCTTCCAGAGGGGAGCGGGCATGGCGGCGGCGCAGGCGAAAAGCCGCGATTCTAGCGCCCGCCGGGCATCGGTCGCGCCGGCGGGAGCCGGCGTTCGCGGCGCCGGGCGGTCGGCGGCTCACGCGCCAACGATCCGGGCGAGCAGCGCCTCGAGCTGCCTTCGGTCGTCGGCCGACAGGCGGGCGGCCAGTTCGCGTTCGTGCCGGGCCAGCCGCTCGCGCAGGCCGGCCAGCGCGTTGCGCCCGGCCGGGGTCAGCTCCAGCGACTTCTCGCGCCGGTTCGGTCCGGCCCCGGCCTGCACCCATCCCTTGTCGGACAGGAATCGCACCAGGGCGACCAGGTTCGAGCGCTCGACTGCCATCGCGGCGGCCAGGTCGGCGGGCTTGATGCCGGGGTTGCTGCCGATCAGCTCCAGCGCGGTGTAGCGGGCCGCGGTCAGGCCGGTGCCGGCGAAGGCGCGCGCGAAGCCCTGCATGTTGGCCAGGTCGGCCAGGTGGACCAGGTAGCCCAGCGACTGCTTCAGCGCGCCGTGGTCGACGGCGGCGGGTCTATGATCGGGCTTGCGGATCGCCATGGTGATTGTTATAACGCATAGCAATCGAGGAGACAAAGAAAGTGAACCTGGCCGACATGCTGAAGCGCCGGGCAGCCGCATCGCCGCAACACCCGGCGATCCTGTTCGAGGGCAGCACGATCACCTATCGCGATCTCGACGAGCGCTCGTCGCAGCTGGCCCACGCGATGGCCGGGCGCGGCATCGCCGCCGGCGACCGGATCGCGATCTTCCTGCCCAATGTGCCCGAGTTCGCGGTCGTCTACTACGCGGCGCAGCGCCTGGGCGCGGTCCCGGTGTCGATCAACGCGATCTTCCGCTCGGCCGAGGTGGAGTACCTGCTCAACGATTCCGGCGCGCGCGCGGTGTTCACCACCGGCGAGCTCGCCGGCTTCGTGCCGCGCGACAAGTGTCCGGCGCTCGAGCACGTGGTGGTGGTCGACGCGCCGGCGGGCGGCGGAGCGGCGTCCGGCGGCGCCACGTCCGGTGGCGGCGCCATGGCGCCGTCGGAGTCTTTGGCCGAATGGGTGTCAAGCCAGCCGACAGGCTTCGATCCGGTGCCGCGTGCCGCCGACGATCCGGCCGCGCTGCTGTATTCGTCGGGCACCACCGGCTTTCCCAAGGGCGTCACGCTGACCCAGGCGAACATCGCGTCGAACATCGCCACCGCAGCGAAGTACTCGGGCTACCGGCCGGACGACCGGCTGGCCGCGTTCCTGCCGCTCTTCCACGTGTACGGCCAGAACTACATCCTGAACGCGGCGATCCTGTCCGGCGCCACCGTGGTGCTGTTCCGCCGCTTCGTGCCCGACCAGGTGCTGAAGTCTGTCCAGCAGGACAGGATCACGATGTTCTTCGGCGTGCCGACCATCTTCATCGCCCTGTTGTCGGTGGATTTGACACCTTGGGACCTGAGCTCGATCCGCTACGAGATGTCGGCGGCGGCCACGATGCCCGAGGAGATCTCCCGCCGATGGACCGAGCGCTTCGGCCGGCGGGTCTACGAGGGTTACGGCCTGACCGAGTGCTCGCCCTTCGCCTGTTACAACGACCTGGTCGAGCACCGCTTCGGCTCGGTGGGGCGGGCGGTGGAGGGTTTCGAGCTGGCCATCTTCGACGAGAACGACCGCGAAGTGCCGCGCGGGGAGTGGGGCGAGATCGTGATCCGCGGTCCGGGCGTGATGAAGGGCTACTGGAACCGGCCCCAGGACACCGAACGGGCGCTGCGCGGCGGCTGGCTGCACTCGGGCGACATCGGCCGGATGGACGCAGACGGCTACGTCTACATCGTCGACCGGGTGAAGGACATGATCAACGTGTCCGGCTTCAAGGTGTGGCCGGCCGAGGTCGAGCAGTACCTGTACAAGATGCCGCAGGTCCAGGAGGTGGCGGTCTACGGCGTTCCGCACCCCGAGAAGGGCGAGCAGGTGGCCGTGGCCGTGGTGCCCAAGAGCGGCCAGGCCTTGTCGGCAGACGAGGTGATCGCGTACTGTCGCGAAAACATCGCCGCGTACAAGGTGCCGGCGCGGGTCGACGTGGTGAGCGAGTTGCCGAAGAGCGCCACCGGGAAGATCCTGAAGCGCGTCCTGCGGGACCAGGCCGGCCAGGCCTGATCGTCATCGGGGGGCGCGGACGAACCGAGTGCACAGACAGACAACCAGGAGGAGACCACCATGACCCGAGTCACGCGTCGCGACTTCAACCGCCTTGCCGCCGGCTCCGCCGTCGCAGGTTCCGCGGCGCTGGCCGCGCCGGCCATCGTTCGCGCCCAGGGCAACAAGCTCAAGGTCGGCGTGCTGCTGCCGCGCTCGGGCACCCAGGCCTTCATCTGACAGTCCTGTCAGCTTGGCGCCGACATCGCGCCAGGGCCGCTGCGCGAGATGTTCGGCGTGGACATCGAGCTGATGAACGCCGATACCGAGACCAACGTGGAGGTGGCGCGGTCCCGGGCCGAGAAGCTGATCAACGACGGCGCCCAGCTGCTGGTGGGGCCTTTCGACTCCGGCGCGGCGGCGGCGATCGCCCAGGTGGCCGAGCAGCGCAAGATCCCCTTCGTGATCAACATCGCCGCGGCGCCGCAGATCACCGAGCAGGGCTACAAGTACACCTTCCGCAACTTCCCGACCGCGATCGACCTGATCCGCAACGGCCTGTCGCTGTTCCGCGACCTCTTCCAGGCCACGAACTCGGCGCCGCGCACCGCCGTCTTCATGCACGTGAACGACACCTTCGGGCAGTCGATGGCCAAGGGGATCTCGGCCATCCTGCCCCGGCTGGACTACCTGCCGTTCAAGGTGGTGGACACCATTTCCTACGATCCGGCGGCGCGCGACCTGTCGGTCGAGGTGGCGAAGGCCAAGGCCAGCGGCGCCGACATGGTGATGCTGGTCAGCCGGCTGAACGACGCGATCCTGCTGGTGCGCGAGATGGTCAAGCAGCGCTGGTCGCCGCAGGGGATCATGAGCCCGGGCTCGCCCGGCATGTACGAGGCCCAGTTCTACAAGGCGCTGGGGCCCAAGTACTCGGACTACGCGATCTCCAACGTGCCCTGGTACAACCCGAACGCCGCGCTGACCAAGCGGGTCGAGGCCGCCTTCAACAAGCAGTTCCCGAAGGAAAAGCTGATGTTCCACGCGCTGAACGTGGGCTTCACCTTCGAATCGCTGATGATCGCCGCCGACGCCTTCAAGCGGGCCGGCAGCACCGACGGCACCGCCCTGGCCGACGCGATCCGGAAAACCAACATCGCCGACAGGATGATGGTGGGCGGCCCGATCAGCTTCGACGCCAAGGGCCAGAACACCCAGATCGCCTCGGCCTGCATCCAGAACCGGGGCGGGCAGCCGGTGGTGGTGCTGCCCTCGAGTGCGGCGCAGGCGAAGCCGGTGTTTCCGGTGCCGGGGTGGACGGCGCGGGGATAAGGCAGTCTCGTAGCCCAGCTTGCGCCGAGCCCCGGAGACCCGCGCGTGCCCATCGACGCGATCGCCAACATCGTCCTCAGCGGCATACTGACCGGCCTGGTCTACGGCCTGATGGCGCTCGGACTGTCGGTCATCTACGGCGTGGTGCGCATCGTCAACTTCGCCCACGGCGAGCTGATGACCATGGCGATGTATGCCGCGGTGGTGGTCTTCGCCTTCGCCGGCCTCGATCCGCTGTGGATGATCGTGCCGGTGGCAGCAAGCTTCTTCGGGCTGGGTTACCTGCTGCAGCGCGGCCTGATCAATCCCTTCATCGACCGGCCCGAGCACTCGCAGTTCATGCTTCTGCTGGCCGTCGCCCTGGTGCTGGTCAACGGGCTGCTGATCGTGTTCGGGCCCGACGCGCGCAACGTTCAGGTGGACTACGCGCTCGACTCGGTCGAGATCGGGCCGCTGCTGATCGACAAGGTCCGGATCATCTGCGCGGTGGTGGCGCTGGCCACCTGCGCGGTGCTGTTCGGCATCTTCCGCTACACCTCCTTCGGCAAGGCGATCCGCGCCTGCGCTGACAACCTGCTCGGCGCGCAGGTGGTGGGGCTGAACGTCAAGCACCTGTACGCGCTGACCTTCGGGCTGGGCACGGCCTGCGTGGGCGTGGCCGGCTGCCTGCTCACGCTGCTGGTCGACGTGACCCCGGTGTCGGGGCCGGCCTACACGCTGCTGGCCTTCATCATCGTGATCATCGGCGGGCTGGGCTCGATGGTGGGCGCGCTGGCCGGCGGGGTGCTGATCGGCGTGTCCGAGTCGGTGGCGGGCCTGCTGATCACGCCCTCGGCCAAGAGCATGCTGTCCTTCGCGCTGCTGATCCTGGTGCTCGCCTTCCGGCCGCAGGGCCTGTTCTCGGGCAAGTGATCGGATGAGCGCCCGCCGCGACCTGGTCGCCGTGTTCGCCGACGCGCCGACGCGCTCGCGCACGGCGCTGATCGTGCTTCTCGCCGCGCTGCTGATGCTGCCGCTGGCGCTGGACCGCTACCTGCTGTCGGTGATGATCCTGATCCTGTACTTCGCCTACGTGGGCCAGGCCTGGAACATCATGATGGGCTTCTGCGGCCAGCTTTCGCTAGGCCACGCGCTCTACGTGGGCCTGGGCGCCTACACCGCGGCGGCGCTGTACCAGCATTTCGGGATCATCCCCTGGGTGGGCATGGTGGCGGCGGTCCTCGTATGCGTGATCGCCGCCACGATCATCGGCTGGCTGGCCTTCCGCTTCGGCATCTCGGGCACCTACTTCGCGCTGCTCACGATCGCCTTCGCCGAGTTCACCCGGATCGGCTTCGACCACTTCGGCTGGGTCGGCGGATCCGGCGGCTTCTTCCTGAAGGTGGTGCAGCAGGACCGCTTCGACCTGCTGAACCTGCGCGGCCATCCGCTGATGTTCTACTACCTGGCGCTCGGCCTGGCGGTGCTTGGCTTCGTGCTGTCGGCCTGGCTGCTGCGCGGCCGGCCCGGCTTCTACTTCCGCGCGATCCGCGACAACGAGGAAGCCGCGCGCGCGGCCGGCGTGAACACCTTCCGCTACAAGATGTACGCGATCCAAATCTCGGCCGGCATGACCGCGCTGGCGGGCGTGTTCTTCGCGTTCTTCTACAACAACCTGTTCCCCGAGCAGATCTTCAACATCGGCCGCTCGATCGAGATCATCCTGGCGCCGATCATCGGCGGGGTCGGTACGCTGTTCGGGCCGGTGCTGGGCGCGGCGGTGCTCACGCTGCTGTCCGAGGGCATCAACGAGGCGCTGGCGGCCACCGGTCACGAGATCCCGGGGGCCAAGCAGATCCTGTACGGGATCGCGCTGGGGCTGTCGATCATGTTCATGCCGCACGGCATCTGGCCGGGCATCGCGCGGCGCTTCGGCTTCGCGCGCAGCCGCGAGGAGACCGGGGAGGGCCGCGATGCTTGAGGTCAAGGCCGTCTCCAAGAGTTTCCGCGGCCTGCGCGCCGTGTCCGAGGCCTCGCTCGAAGTCAAACAGGGCGAGATCGTGGCGCTGATCGGCCCCAACGGCGCGGGCAAGACCACGCTGTTCAACCTGATCGCCGGCGCGATGAAACCCGACTCCGGCAGCATCCGCTTCCTGGGCGCCGAGATCGCCGGCAAGCGCGCCGACCAGGTCTGCGAGGCCGGGATCGGCCGCACCTTCCAGCTGGTCAAGCCCTTCGCCGACATGACCGTGCTCGAGAACGCGATGGTCGGCGGCTTTCGCGGCACCGCCGATCGCGAGCAGGCCCGCGAGCGCGCGGCGCGCATGTTGCAGGGGCTGGACATGTGGGCGCTGCGCGACCGCCCGGCCTCCAGCCTCACGCTGCCCGACCGCAAGCGGCTCGAGGTCGCGCGCGCGCTGGCCACCGAGCCCAAGCTGCTGCTCCTCGACGAGGTGATGGCGGGCCTGCGGCCCACCGAGACCGACCAGATGGTCGGCGCCTTCCGGCGGCTGGCCGAGCGCCACGGCGTGACCATCCTGCTGATCGAGCACGTGATGCGCGCGGTAATGGCGCTGGCCCAGCGGGTCTACGTGCTGCATCACGGCGAGATCATCGCGCAGGGCACGCCTCAGCAGGTGACCCAGGATCCGCGCGTGCTCGAGAGCTACCTGGGCACGGGGGCGGTGCACTGATGCGCGCGCCGATCCTGCGTTCGGGAGGTGGGCGCTGATGCTGGCGGTCAGCGAGCTGTCGGTCTTCTACGGCGATGCGCAGGCGCTCGACCGGGTGAGCCTGTCGGTGGGCACCGGCGAGATCGTCGCGCTGGTCGGCGCCAACGGCGCCGGCAAGACCTCGCTGATCCGCACCGTGGCCGGCATCCTGAAGCCGCGCGGCGGCACGATCGAATTCGACGGCGTGGCCATCGGCGGACTGGACAGCCACCGTGTCTGCGACCTGGGCGTCGGGCAGGTGGCCGAGGGCCGGCAGGTCTTCCCGTCGATGACGGTGCTCGAGAACCTGCAGGTCGGCGGGCTGCTGCCGCGCGCCCGCGGCCAGGCCGGCGAGACGCTCGAGCGCGTGTTCCGGATGTTCCCGCGCTTGAAGGAGCGCGCGGGCCAGGTCGCCGGCACCCTGTCCGGCGGCGAGCAGCAGATGCTGGCGATCGGCCGCTGCCTGATGGGCGCGCCGCGCCTGATCATGTTCGACGAGCCCTCGCTGGGCCTGGCGCCCGCGGTGGTGGCCGAGGTGCTGAACACCATCCGCCTGCTGCACGACGAGGGCATGACCATCCTGCTGGTCGAGCAGAACGTGGCGGCCTCGCTGCAGCTGGCCGATCGCGCCTACGTGCTGGAGAACGGCAGCATCGTGCTCGAGGGCAACGGTGCGGCGCTGCTCGAGGACCCGCGGGTGCGGGAGGCCTACCTGGGGCTCTGAAGCGTCCGCGCCGCGCGGCGCGGCGGGCCTGCGGCAACGAGCCGCTGACCGGCGGTCGCCGGGGCGTTCCGCGAATGACGGTACCATCGGGGGGCGTCGGCAGTCCGGCGGCCCTGCAGTCTTCGCGTAGTTTCGATGCTTCGACCGTCCCTCGCTGCACGTATCGTCTTCCGATCGGATCCCTTCCCGGCACGCTTTCGCCAGTGCTCGGCCCGACTGCGCGCGGCGCGCGCCGCGGCGTTCTTGGCCGTCCTGTCTCTGGCCGGAAGCCTGTGGGCCGGCAGCGCCCGAGCCGGCTGCGACCCGCTGAGCGAGCCGCCCGGGTCGACCCTGAATGCGCCCGGCGCCGCAACCGCGGAGGGGGCTTCCACGCTGCCGTCATGGGGCGCGGGCGAGATTGCCGACTTCAGCAACGAACACGTGGTGGTTCGCGGCGACAGCCTGACCTCGATCGGCGCGCGTTATGGGCAGTCGGTGCGGCGGCTCGCCGAGACCAACGGCCTGGATCCGCGCGCCCGCCTGGAGGTCGGCCAACGGCTGATCGTCTGTTCGCGCCACCTGGCGCCGCGCGTGGCCGGGCTCGACGACGGCATCGTGATCAACCTGCCGCAGCGGATGGCCTTCCGCTATGTTGCCGGTCGGCTGGATGGCGCCTGGCCGGTGGCGGTGGGGCGCCCCGACTGGCCGACGCCCGTGGGCGACTTCACCGTTCGCACCCGCGAGCAGGACAAGACCTGGTACGTGCCGGTGTCGATCCAGGAAGAGATGCGCCGCGAAGGCAAGCCGGTGTTGACCCAGGTGCCGCCGGGGCCCGAGAACCCGCTCGGTCGCCACTGGATCGGCCTGAGCCTGCCGGCGATCGGCATCCACGGCACGAACGCGCCGGCCAGCGTCTATGGTTTTCGCTCTCACGGCTGCATCCGCATGCATCCCGACGACGTGGCGGCGCTGTTCGAGCGCGTGACGCTCGGCGAGCGGGGCCGCATCGTCCACGAGCCGCTTCTGCTGGCACGTGACGCGCGCGGGCGAATCTGGTTCGAGGCCAACCCGGATGCTTACCGGCGGGGCGGTGGAACGATCGAAACCGTGCGCGCCACGGCGCGTGAACAGGGCATCGCCGAAGCGGCGGTGGATTGGGCGCAGGTCGCGAAGATGCTGCGCGAGCGAGACGGGCTGGCCCGCGAGGTCGGCCCGATTCCTGGCGGTCTCGCCGAAGCCGGCGCCGGGGCGGCGGCCGCCGGCGAGCCCCAGTCCAATGGAGGAAATCGATGATCGACCGAGTGGTTTCGCGGCGGCACCTGCTGCGCGCGGGTCTGAGGGGCGCCGTAGCCGGCGCTGGCATCGTGATGGCGGGCGGCGCGATCGCCAGGCCGATCCCGACCGTCGCCGACTCGACGGCCGCCGAACTGGCCCGGCTCGCCTTCGTGAACACCCACACCAGCGAGTCGCTGCGCGTCGTCTACCGCGAGGGGCCGCGCTACCTCACCGACGCGCTGGCCCGCATCGATCACGTGCTGCGCGACCACCGCACCGACGAGGTCCATCCGATCGACCCGGCCCTGCTCGACCAGCTCGACCGGCTGGCCGCGATGCTCGGCGTGGGCAGGGACCCCTACCACGTGATCTCGGGCTACCGCTCGCCGCGCAGCAACGCGATGCTGGCCTCGCGAAGCGGCGGGGTCGCGAAGAAAAGCCTGCACATGGAAGGCCGCGCGATCGACATCCGGATCCCCGGCGTGCCGCTGGCGCGGGTGCGCGAAGCCGCGCTCGACATGAAGGCCGGCGGCGTGGGCTACTACCCGGGGTCGGACTTCGTGCATCTCGACACCGGGCGCGTGCGCAACTGGCGAGGCTGATGCTCCGGGCGGCCGCGCCGCACGGCACTGCGATCGCCAGCGGGGCGGGCCCCCGCGAGATCAGTCCTCGGCGAGCACCTTGCCCGGGTTCATGATCCCCAGCGGGTCGAGCGCCTGCTTGACCCGCCGCATCAGCGCCTTCTCCACCGGCGACTTGTAACGCGCGGCCTCGTCGCGGCGCAGCTGTCCCAGGCCGTGCTCGGCCGAGATCGAGCCGTTGGCCGCGGCCACCGCGTCGTGCACCAGCAGGTTGATTGCCGGCTGCAGTCCCAGGAACCAGGCCTCGTGCTCGGGGCCGGTGCGGCCGACCGGCGGCGACACGTTGTAGTGCAGGTTGCCGTCGCCCAGGTGGCCGAACACGACCATCCGGATGCCCGGGAAGGCCTGCTCGACCCGCGCGTTCGTTTCCTCGATGAATCGGCCGATGTCCGAGATCGGCACCGAGATGTCGTGCTTGATGTTCTTGCCTTCGGCCGACTGGGCCTCGGAGATGAACTCGCGCAGCTTCCACATCGCCTGGCTCTGGGCGAGCGATTGCGCGACCACCGCATCGGTGACCACGCCGGCCTCGATCGCGGCTTCCATCAGCGACTCGAAACTTGCGTTGGCGTGGGCCTCGCTTTCGCTGTCGGAGGTCTCCATCAGCACCACGTAGGGCGAGGCCTCGCGGAAGGGCTTCTGGCAGTCGGGGAAGTAGCGCACCACCAGGTCCAGGCACAGGTCGGAGATCAGCTCGAAGGCAGTGAGCGAGGAGCCGAGCTTGCCCTGCGCCATCTCGAGCAGCTTCAGCGCCGCATGCGGATCGGCCACCGCGGCGATCGCGGTGATCTGCGCGGCCGGCGGCGGGTAGAGCTTCATCGTGGCGGCGGTGATCACGCCCAGCGTTCCCTCGGAGCCCACGTACAGGTCGCGCAGGTCGTAGCCGGTGTTGTCCTTGCGCAGCCCGCGCAAGCCGTTCCAGACCTCGCCTTCGGCGGTGACAACCTCGAGGCCCAGGCACAGCTCGCGCGTGTTGCCGTAGCGCAGCACGCCGGTGCCGCCGGCGTTGGTCGACAGGTTGCCGCCGATCGTGCAGGAGCCGCCCGAGGGCAGGCTGAGCGGGAACAGCCTGCCGGCGGCGGCCGCGGCCTCGCGCACCGAGTCGAGCGTGCAGCCGGCCTCGACGGTGATCGAGTTGTTGATCGTGTCGATCGCGCGCACCCGGGTGAGCCGCGCCAGCGACAGCACCACCGCGCGGCCCGAGTCGTCGGGCGTGGCCGCCCCGGACATTCCGGTGTTGCCGCCTTGGGGCACGATCGGCAGGCGCCGCTCGGCGCACCAGCGAACCACCGCGGCGACGTCGTCCACCGAATCGGGCACGGCCACCGCCAGCGCGCGGCCGCGGTAGCGGCGGCGCCAGTCGATCAGGAAGGGTTCCTGGTCGGCCGGGTCGGTGATGAGGCGGCCGGCAAAGCTCGCGCGCAGCGATTCGATGTCGGCGTCGTGAAGGGAAGGTGGCGGGGTCTTGGCGTCCATCGACGGAGTTTACCGCCGCCCGCACGACGCGCGCCGGGGCGACCCCGGCGAGCGTGTCGGCTCTCGCCCGGGCGCAACGCTCAGAGCCCGGCGGCGATCTCGTCGCTGGTGGCCAGCTTGGCGAACAGGCCGTTGATCCCGGCCAGGAAGGACTCGTGGACCTGGGCGGCGGGGATGGTCTTGCCGTTCAGCACCAGCGCCCGCGTGGCGCAGGCGTCGTGGGCCAGCGTGCAGGCGAAACCCAGGTCGAAGGCCGCGCGCACCGTGGAGTCGATGCACATGTGGGTCATCATGCCGGCGATGACCAGCTGGTCGGCGCCGACCGACTTCAGGTGCTCCTGCAGGTCGGTGCCGCGGAAGGAGCTGGGCGTGTGCTTGACCACCCGCTTCTCGCCTGCCTGGGGCGCCACCGCCTCGTTGATCTCCGCGCCTTTCGTGTCGGGCAGGAAGAAGGTGGCGCCGGGGCGGGTGGACAGGTGCTGCACGTGGACCACCGGCAGGCCCTTGGCGCGGAAGGCGGCGAGCAGCTTCGCGGCCTTGGCGGCGGCCTCCGGGCTGCCTTCGAGCGGCATGGCGCCGCCCGGGAAGTAGTCGTTCTGGATGTCGACGATGACGAGGGCCTGGGTCATTCGAGAGTGTCTCCGGGTGAGTGTGCTCAGCGCATGCCGCCGGGCAGCATGCCTTTCATTCCGCGCATCATCTTGGCCAGCCCGCCCTTCTGCATCTTCTTCATCATCGACTGCATCTGGTCGAACTGGGACAGCAGGCGGTTGACTTCCTGCACCGGCACGCCGGCGCCGGTGGCGATGCGGCGCTTGCGGCTTGCCTTGATCAGCTCGGGCTTGGCGCGCTCGCCGGGGGTCATCGAGTAGATGATCGCCTGCATGCGCTTGACCTGCTTTTCCGCCTTGGACATGTCGGCGCCGGCCGCGGCCTGCTGGAACTGGGCGGGCAGCTTGTCGAGCAGGCCCGACAGCCCGCCCATCCGGCTCATCTGGCCGAGCTGGCTGGCGAAGTCGTTCAGGTCGAAGCGGTTGCCGGCCTTGAGTTTCGCGGCGAGCTTCTGCGCCTCTTCCTGGTCGACGGCCTTGTGCGCCTCCTCGACCAGCGACACGATGTCGCCCATGCCCAGGATGCGGTTGGCCATCCGCTCGGGGTGGAAGGCCTCGAGCCCGGTGAGCTTCTCGCCCACGCCGGCGAACTTGATCGGCGCGCCGGTCACCGCCTTGACCGACAGCGCCGCGCCGCCGCGCGAGTCGCCGTCGAGCTTGGTGAGCACCACGCCGGTGAGCGGCAGCGCCTCGCGGAAGGCCTTGGCGGTGTTGACCGCGTCCTGGCCCTGCATGGCGTCGACGACGAACAGCGTTTCGGACGGCTGAAGCTGCCGGTGGAGCTCGGCGATCTCGCGCATCATCTGCTCGTCGATCGCCAGCCGGCCGGCGGTGTCCACAAGCAGGACGTCGTGGTAATGGGTGCGCGCCCACTGCAGCGCGGCGTTCGCGATGTCGACCGGCTTCTGGTCGGCGGTGGACGGGAAGAAGTCGGCGCCCGCCTGCTCGGTGACGGTGCGCAGCTGCTCGATGGCCGCCGGACGGTACACGTCGCAGGAGACGGTGAGCACCTTCTTCTTCTTGTTCTCCTTCAGCCACTTGGCCAGCTTGCCGACCGTGGTGGTCTTCCCCGCGCCCTGCAGGCCGGCCATCAGCACGATGGCGGGCGGGCGGACCGACAGGTCGAGCTCGGCGGCCTGGCCGCCCATGACCGCGGTGAGCTCGCGGTGCACCACGCCGACCAGCGCCTGGCCCGGGGTGAGGCTGCCTACCACCTCCTGGCCGAGCGCCTTTTCCTTGATTCGGGCGACCAGGTCGCGCACGACCGGCAGCGCCACATCGGCCTCGAGCAGGGCGACGCGGATCTCGCGCAGCATTTCCTGCGTGTTCGCCTCGGTGAGGCGCGCCTCGCCGCGCAGCGTCTTGACGACCTTCGACAGCCGTTGCGACAGATTTTCGAGCATGGCCTTGGAGTAAACTGGATTCGTGCCGATTCTACTGGTTATCGTCCACCTGCTCCCCGCGGCCTTCTACCTGGCCGCATGGTTCGCATCGGGTTGGCCGGCTGCGCGCGCGGGCGCCGGCCGGGGGGGCGCGGGTGGTGCCGACCTCCTGCTCGCGCTGGGCCTGGCGGCCCACGCCGCGTCGCTGTACCACGAAGTGCTCGGCGGCGGCTGGCGCCTGGGCTTTGCCGCCATCCTGTCGGCCACCCTCTGGATCGGCGTCATCGTCCTGTGGGTCGAGGGCCTGCGGGTCGGGGTGCAGGCACTGCGCCGGCTGGTGCTGCCGGTGGCCGCCGCAGCCTCGGTGCTGCCGCTGTTCTTCCCGGGCGCCGACATCAGCGCCCAGGCCGCCCGCCCCCTGTTCGTGCCGCACCTGATCGTGGGCACGCTCGCCTACGGCGTGCTGGCGCTGGCCGCCCTGCACGCGCTGCTGATGACCGCCACCGAACGCGCGCTGCACGGCGGCGCCGGACCCGCGCTCGACAGCCCGCTCGGGCGCTTCCTCGAGGAGCTGCCGCCGCTGCTGGTGCTCGAGCGCATCCTGTTCCGCTTCATCGCGGTGGGTTTCGCCTTCCTCACGCTCACCGCCGCCAGCGGCGTGCTGTTCTCCGAAGAGGTGTTCGGCCGGCCCTTCGTGGCCGATCACAAGACCGTGTTCTCGGTGATCGCCTGGGTCGTCTTCGGCGTGCTGCTGATCGGACGCCGGCTGCGCGGCTGGCGCGGCCGCACGGCATTGCGCCTCACGCTGACCGGCTTCGCGCTGCTGCTGCTGGCCTACGTCGGCAGCCGCTTCGTGCTCGAAGTGGTCCTGGGCAGGCACTGAGCGCCGATGGGCAAGGTCCTGTTCTGGGTCGTGGTGCTCGCCGTGGGCTGGGGCGCCTGGTCGATGATCCGGCTCTCGCAGCGCAAGCGCGAACAGGGGGAGCGCCGGGCCGGGAAGCGCGAGCCCGAGCGCATCGTCGCCTGCGCGAAGTGCGGCGTGCACCTTCCCGCATCCGAGGCGCTGCGCAGCGGCGACGACTACTACTGCTGCGCCGAACACCGCAATGCGGGCCGAGGCTGAGCCGGTCAGCGAGTCCCAGTGGCTGTCGCTGCGCTGGATGGCGGCCAGCAGGCTGGCCGTCGCGCTGGCGCTCACCCTGCTGCTCTCGCTCGACGGCGCCCGCACCGGCGTGGGCTGGCTGGGCAACCCCACGCTCTTCGGCTGGGCCGCCGGGCTCTACCTGGCTGCGGCCTTCGTCTTCCTGGTGGCGATCGGCCCGCTCAAGCCGCGCTTCCATCCTCAGCTCGCGGTCCACGCGCTGACCGACCTGCTCGCGCTGGTGGTGATGCTGCATGCGGCCAGCGGCTTGCGCGGCGGCTTCGGCGTGCTGGTCGTGGCCGCGGTGACGGCCGCGTCGGTGCTGTCCACGAGGCTGATGGCGGCCTTCTTCGCGGCGTCGGCCTCGCTGCTGCTGCTGGGCGAAGCCGCGCTCTCCTGGTTGCGCAGCGACGGCTCCGGCGCCGGGCTGCCGATGATGGCCGGCCTCACCGGGGCGGCCTGCTTCGTGACCGCGATGCTGGTGAACTGGCTGGCCACGCAGCTGCGCCGCCAGGAGGAGATCTCCCGGGCGCGGGGCGAGGACCTGCGCAACCAGCTGGCGGTGACCCAGCGGGTGGTGGCCGAGCTGGAGCAGGGGGTGCTGGTGATCGCGCCCGACGGCCGCATCCGCGCGATGAACCCGGCCGCGCGCGAGCTGCTGGGCGCCGGCGCCGAGGACGCCGGCGGCGCCGGCATGGCCACGGTGGCGCGGGCCTGCGTGCAGTGGCGCGAGGCCGGCGCGCGCCTTGGCGAGCAGCGCGAGCTGCTGCTGCCATCGCGGGAGGCCCTGACCGCCAGACCGGCCGCCCCGTCGGCTGACGAAGAGGGCGGCTCCGCGGGCGGTGCCGCGGCTGGCAGCGAAGCGCCGCGCGGCGCGCCGCTGCGCGTGATGCTGCGCTTCGTGGCCACGCCGGGCGGCGACAGCGTGCTGATGCTCGAGGACCTGCGGCGCGCCGAGGAGCGCGCCCAGCAGCTCAAGCTCGCGTCGATGGGGCGGCTGTCGGCGTCCATCGCCCACGAGATCCGCAATCCGCTGGGCGCGATCCGGCACGCCAACGCGCTGCTTGCCGAGCGTCTGGATGATCCGGCGCAGGCCCGGCTGTCGAAGATCATCGAGGACAACACGCTGCGTATCGACCGGGTGATCACCGACGTGCTGTCGGTGTCGCGCCGCGAGCGGCCCGGCGACGAGACGATCGAGATGGCGCCCTTCCTGTCCGCCTTCGTCGAGGAGTTCGCCGCGCAGGCGGGCGTGCCGCGCGAGCGGATCGCGCTGGCCGTGGAGACGCCGCGTCCGATGCGCTTCGACGCCAACCACCTTCGCCAGATCCTGGTGAACCTGGTCGGCAACGCGCTGCGCTACGCCTCGGCGCGACCTTCCTCGGTGCGGGTTTCGTGGCGCGAACGCGGGCCCCATCGATTAGAATTGCGCGTCTCCGACGACGGGCCCGGACTCTCTCCCGAGATGCAGCAGCAGGCTTTCGAACCCTTCTTCACCACCGAGGCGCGCGGCACCGGGCTCGGCCTCTACCTGACCCGCGAGCTCTGCGTGGCCAACGGCGCGTCGATCCGCTACGAGCCGCCCTTCGGTTCGCGGCCCGGGGCTTTCGTGGTCGAGCCGCGCGCCGATGTCGCTGCCTGAGCACGGCCGCCCGATGCCCGCGTCCCCCGCTTCGCCTGCCTCCACCGCGCCGGCTTCCGCGCCGGCTCGAACGCCCGGTCCCCAGTCGGGCCGCTCGCGCGTGCCGCGGGTGCTGGTGGTCGATGACGAGGCCGACCTGCGCGAGCTGCTCGAGCTCACGCTGGTGGGCATGGGGCTGGACGTCGACTGCGCGTCCGACCTGGCCGGCGCGCTCGCGCTGCTCGATGCCCACGACTACGCGCTCTGCCTCACCGACATGCGGCTGCCCGATGGCGACGGCCTGCAGCTGGTCGCCGCGATCCAGCGCCGCGAGGTGCAGCCCCCGGTAGCGGTGATCACCGCCTACGGCAGCACCGAGAACGCGATCGCCGCGCTGAAGGCCGGCGCCTTCGACTACCTGGCCAAGCCGGTCGCGCTCGATTCGCTGCGCGCGCTGGTGCGCTCGGCGATCGCGCTGCCGCAAGGCGATGCCGGGGCCGCGTCGCCTGCCGGCGCGGAAGGGCAGGGCGCGCGCCGCCTGCTCGGCGACTCGCCGGGCATGGTCGAGGTGCGCGCGCAGATCCATCGGCTTTCGCGCAGCATGGCGCCGGTGGCGATCACCGGCGAGTCCGGCACCGGCAAGGAGCTCGCCGCGCGACTGATCCACGAGTCGGGGCCGCGCGCGGCGCGCCCCTTCGTGGCGGTCAACTGCGGCGCGATTCCCGAGACGCTGATGGAGGCCGAGTTCTTCGGCTATCGCAAGGGTGCCTTCACCGGCGCGGACCAGGAGCGCGACGGCTTCTTCCAGGCGGCCAGCGGCGGCACGCTCTTCCTCGACGAGGTCGCCGACCTGCCGCTGGCCATGCAGGTCAAGCTGCTTCGCGCGATCCAGGAAAAGCGGGTGCGCAAGGTCGGCGCCACGGTCGAGGAGCAGGTCGACGTGCGCATCGTCAGCGCCACGCACCAGGACCTCGCCCGGTGCGTGGCGGCCGGCCGTTTCCGACAGGACCTCTACTACCGGCTCAACGTCATCGAGCTGAAGCTGCCGCCGCTGCGCGAGCGCCGCGAGGACATCCCGGCGCTGGCCGACGCGGTGCTCGAGGGCCTCGCGCGCCGCGCGGGCATCTCGCCCGCGCCGAGGCTCGCCTCGGTCACGCTGCGCTACCTGCAGAGCTATGCCTTCCCCGGCAACGTTCGCGAGCTCGAGAACCTGCTCGAGCGCGCGCTCGCGTTCTCGAACGGCGAGGTGATCAACGTCGAGGACCTGGGCCTGCGGCCGGCCGTGGCCGACCTGGCCGAGAACGAGCGCGCCGACGAGGCCGGCTCAGTGCAGGGCCATTTGCCCGGGCAGGCCCATTCGCCGGAGCAGGCGCAGCCGTCCGCGCAAGCCCCGGCAGCGCAGGCCGGCGAACGCCGCCCGGTGCGGCTCTCCGAAGACGGCATCCCCGACTCGCTGCCCGACTACCTCGACCAGCTCGAGCGCGAGGCGATCCTGCGCGCGCTCGACAAGACGCGGCACAACCGGACGGCCGCCGCCAGGCTTCTGGGCATCACCTTCCGCGCGCTGCGCTATCGCATGCAGCGCCTCGGCCTCAACTGACGACGCGTGAATAAATCTGCTGCGCGGCCCGGCGGCTGGCGAGGCGGCTGGCTTCGATCCGCGCGCGCCGTGCCTTCACCCAACCACGACGAGCGGCCAGCGGGCGCCGCGGTCGAGCTGCTGGTCGTCCACTACATCAGCCTGCCGCCCGGACGCTTCCGCGGCGACGCGATCGAGCGCCTGTTCACCAATCGCCTCGATGCCGCCGCGCATCCGGCCTTCGCGCCGCTGGGCGAGCTGCGCGTATCGGCGCATTTCCTGATCCGCCGCGACGGCGAGCTGCTGCAGTTCGTCGACGCCGACCGGCGCGCCTGGCATGCCGGTGTCTCGCAGTTCGACGGGCGCGAGCGCTGCAACGATTTCTCGATCGGGGTCGAGCTCGAGGGCGACGGCGCGCGCCGCTTCACCGCCAGCCAGTACCGGGCGCTGAGGCGGCTGGTCGCGCGGCTGCGCGAGCGCTATCCGCTGCGCTGGATCGCCGGCCACGCCGACATCGCTCCCGGCCGCAAGGAGGACCCGGGGCCGTTCTTCGACTGGCGGCGCATCGCGGGCGCGTGCGAGGCGCGCGGGCTGGCCGCGCCCTTCGCGCTGGCGCATGCCGGCGACGCGCTGCTGCCGCGCCGCCGGCGAACGCGGCTCGCGCGACTGTCGCATCCGGGCGTCTCTCCGGCCTGAGTGAGCGCGACGGGCCGCGCGCAGTGTCCGTGCGCCCTCCAGGCCGATATCGGCCGCAATCCCCCGCGGCTGCGCGCTTCGGCTTCGTCGATGCAGTCACTGCGCGGTCTCGCGCGGCGAGGCCCGTCCGGCGACCGTGAAACCGGTTCGATCGCACTTGATCGCCAGCGCCCGCGGCCACTAGAATTAGCGCCATACAAGCTTCGCGGCACCACATCTAGTGGTCAGACCCCGGGGCCTCGCTTCCTCTCTTCCTTTTCGCCTGACCCCTGCCGCGCCGCAGGGGCGCATCGTCATTCACTGCGGAGGTTCACGCATGCAAAGGGTCGCCGAACGCTCGCCCTCGACCCAGGGGCATCACCATTCCGCCGGCGCCGCCGACATCGAGTCGCGCCCGGCCTCGTCGGGCGCCTGGGCCGACTACAAGGTCATCCGCCGCAACGGTTCGGTCGTCGGCTTCGAGCCGTCGAAGATCTCGATCGCGGTGACCAAGGCCTTCCTGGCGGTCAACGGCGGGCACGGCGCGGCGTCCGCGCGGGTGCGCGAACTGGTCGAGCAGCTCACCGCCGGCGTGGTGGCGGCGCTCACCCGCGGCAAGGCCGGCGGCGCGACCTTCCACATCGAGGACATCCAGGACCACGTCGAGCTGGCGCTGATGCGTTCGGGCGAGCACGAGGTGGCCCGCGCCTACGTGCTGTACCGCGAGCGCCGCGCCCAGGAGCGCGCCGCGCAGGCCAGGGCGCGCGCCGACGATTCGGCGCAGCCGGTGCTCCACGTGGTCGACGGCGACAAGCGCATGCCGCTGGACATGGCGGCGCTGCGCGCGCTGGTCGAGTCGGCCTGCGTGGGCCTGGGCGAGTTCGTGAACCCCGAGGCGGTCATCGGCGAGACCGTCCGCAACCTCTACGACGGCGTGCCGCTCGAGGAAGTTCACAAGTCGGCCATCCTGTCGGCGCGCGCGCTGATCGAGAAGGACCCGGCCTACAGCCAGGTCACCGCGCGGCTGCTGCTGCACACGGTGCGCCGCGAAGTCCTCGGCGAAGAGGTCTCGCAGGCCGGGATGGCCACCCGCTACGCCGAGTACTTCCCGCAGTTCGTCAAGCGCGGCGTCGAGGCCGAGCTGCTCGACGACAAGCTGCTGCAGTTCGACCTGAAGCGCCTGGGCGAGGCGCTCGATGCCGAGCGCGACCTGAAGTTCGGCTACCTGGGCCTGCAGACCCTGTACGACCGCTATTTCCTGCACATCGACGAGCAGCGCATCGAGCTGCCGCAGGCCTTCTTCATGCGGGTCGCGATGGGCCTGGCGCTCAACGAGATCGACCGCGAGGCGCGCGCCATCGAGTTCTACGAGCTGCTGTCGACCTTCGACTTCATGAGCTCCACGCCCACGCTGTTCAACTCGGGCACCCAGCGCTCGCAGCTGTCGTCGTGCTACCTGACCACGGTCTCCGACGACCTCGACGGCATCTACGAGGCCATCAAGGAGAACGCGCTGCTGGCCAAGTTCGCCGGCGGCCTGGGCAACGACTGGACGCCGGTGCGCGCGCTCGGCTCGCACATCAAGGGCACGAACGGCAAGAGCCAGGGCGTGGTGCCCTTCCTCAAGGTGGTCAACGACACCGCGGTTGCGGTCAACCAGGGCGGCAAGCGCAAGGGCGCGGTCTGCGCATACCTCGAGACCTGGCACATGGACATCGAGGAATTCCTCGACCTGCGCAAGAACACCGGCGACGACCGCCGCCGCACCCACGACATGA
>MEEC01000018.1 GCA_001724315.1 Lautropia sp. SCN 70-15
CCCGCGCGTCCACGGCGCCTCGGGGTTGATCTCGGCCACGACCACGCGCGCGCGGCGCGCGGCCGCCACGACGTAGTCGTTGGCCAGGCCGAAGCTCAGGCCCCGGCCAGAGCGGGACGGCGCAAGCTGGATCAGCACGACGTCGGCGGGCCGCATCCCCGAGGCGAAGGCGGGCTCGAGCTCGCTGTAGTGCGTGGGCACGATCCGCAGCAGGCCGGCCGACGCGAGCGAGGCGGCGCGGCCCATCGCACCGTAAGAGTAGAAGCGCAGCCCCTCGGCCTTCGCCGGCGAGAAGGTGTCGGAGAAGAGCGTGCCGACGAACACGTCGACGCCGCCCAGCCGCTCGCGCTGCTCGACCAGCGCGCGGGTCAGCGTGAGCGGCTCCGCGGCCACCTGGCCGCAGACCACGCTGTCGCCGGGGCGGATCCACTGCGCGAGGTCCGGCACGCCGGGGCGGACCTGCAAGGCGTCGAGACGACTCAAGGGGGCGGCTCCCGCATCGGTTCGGCCCTCAGTAGGACTTCGGCAGCCCGAGCACCCGCTCGGCGATGAAGCACAGCACCAGCTGCGGGCTGACCGGCGCGATGCGCGGGATCATCACCTCGCGCAGGTAGCGCTCGACGTGGTACTCCTTCGCGTAGCCGAAGCCGCCGTGCGTCATCACCGCCTGCTGGCAGGCATCGAAGCCCGCCTCGCCGGCCAGGTACTTGGCCGCATTCGCGGCAGCCCCGCAGGGCAGGCCCTTGTCGTACTGCCAGGCCGCCGACATCATCATCAGCCGCGCCGCCTCGAGCGCCATCCAGTTCTTCGCGAGCGGATGCTGGATCGCCTGGTTCTGGCCGATCGGCCGGTTGAAGACCACCCGCTCCTTCGCGTAGGCAGTGGCCTTCGCCAGCGCGCACCGGCCCAGCCCGATCGCCTCGGCGGCGATCAGGATCCGCTCCGGGTTCATGCCGTGCAGGATGTACTCGAAGCCCTTGCCCTCCTCGCCGATCCGGTCCTCGACCGGGATCTCGAAGCCCTCGAAGAAGAGCTCGTTCGAGTCGACCACCTTGCGGCCCATCTTCTCGATCTCGTGCACGCGGATGCGGCTGCGGTCGAAGTCGGTGTAGAACAGGCTCAGGCCCTCGGTCGGGCGCCTGACCTCCTCGAGCGGCGTGGTGCGCGCGAGCAGCAGGATCTTGTCGGCCACCTGCGCGGTCGAGATCCAGACCTTCTGGCCGTCGACCACGTAGCGGTCGCCCTTGCGCGCCGCGCGCAGCTTGAGCTGCGTGGTATTCAGGCCGGTGTTCGGCTCGGTGACCGCGAAGCAGGCCTTGACCTTGCCGGCGGCCATCGGCGGCAGCATCCGCTGCTTCTGCGATTCGTTGCCGAACACCACCACCGGGTTCAGGCCGAAGATGTTGATGTGCACCGCCGAGGCGCCCGACATGCCCGCGCCCGACTCGGCGATCGCCTGCGCCATGATCGCGGCCTCGGTCACGCCGAGACCCGAGCCGCCGTAGGCCTCCGGAATGCAGATGCCGAGCCAGCCGTTGGCGGCCATCGCGTCGAAGAAGTCGAATGGGAAGCCGCCCTCGCGGTCCTTCTTCAGCCAGTAGGCGTCGTCGAAGTCGCGGCAGATGCGCTCGATCGAGTCGCGGATGCTTTCCTGTTCGCTGGTCAGCGAGAAGTCCATCGTTTTCCTCGTCGTTCAGTGCTGGATGTCGGGCGGGCGGACCGCGCCGCGCTCGATCAGCTCGCGAATTCGCGTGTCGTCGAAGCCGGCCTCGCGCAGGATCTCGGCGCCCTGCTCGCCCAGCCGCGGAGCAAGCCGGCTCGGCGCCGGCTGGGTGGCGGACCAGGTGGCGGCGACCCGCATGTCGCGGATCCTGCCTTCGCTCGGATGCTCCACCGTGCGAAAGAAACCGGTGGCCGCGAGATGCGGGTCGGACAGCAGGCCCTGCAGGTCGTTCATCGGCATGACCGGCACGTCGGCCGCCTCGAGCAGAGCGAGCCACTCGGCGGTAGTGCGCGTCTCGAAGATCCGTGCGAGCTCGGCGTTGACGTGATCGATGTTCGCGATGCGGGCGGCGAAACCGGCAAAGCGCGGGTCCTTCTTCGGCAGGTCCTCGCGGCCGATGGCGGCCAGGAAGGCGTTCCACTGCTTGTCGTTGTAGACCAGCGCGCAGACGTAGTCGTCGCGGGTCCTGTACGGCCTGCGGTCGGGCGACAGCTGGCGCCCGTAGCCGCCGGCGTCGAGCGGTGGCTCGAAGGTCAGCCCGCCGAGGTGGTCGCCGAGCACGAAGCCGGTCATCGTCTCCATCATCGGGATGTCGACGCGCTGGCCGCGCCCGGTGCGCTCGCGGTTGACCAGGGTCGCGGCGATGGCGCCCACCGCCGCCAGCGCCACCACCCGGTCGCTCAGCGCGGTCGGCACGTAGCGCGGCGTGCCGTCGCCGGCGCGCGCGATCAGGTGGGGCAGACCGCAAGCCCCCTGGATCAGGTCGTCGTAGGCGGGCTTGTCGGCGTAGGGCCCGTCCTGGCCGTAGCCGAAGACGCCCGCGTAGACGATGCGCGGATTGATCGCCGACACCTCCTCCCAGGACAGGCCCAGCCGGGCCATCGCCTGCGGCCGCACGTTGTAGACCAGCACGTCGGCCTCGGCGGCCAGCCTGAGCAGCACCTCGCGGCCCTCCGGCTTCTTCAGGTCCAGGCAGATGCTGCGCTTGCCGCGGTTCGTGTTCAGGAAGATCGGCCCCATGCCGGCGTGGCGCGCGGGGCCGATCTGCCGCACCAGGTCACCCTCGGGAGGCTCCACCTTGACCACGTCGGCGCCGTAGTCGGCCAGGGTCTGCGTGGCGTACGGGCCCATCAGCACCGTGGTCATGTCCACGATGCGGATGCCGGCCAGGGGCCCGGCGGCGGCGCCGTCGCGCTGCGCCATCGGCTCAGCTCCGGCGCGGCGCGCCCGCCGCCGCGTAAGCCAGGATCTGGCGTGCGTTCTTCAGGTGCGGCTGGTCGATCATCTTTCCGTCGAGCCGGGCCACGCCGGTGCCGCTGCTCTCATCGAAAGCGGCGATGACCCGAAGCGCCCAGTCGATCTCCTGCTCGCTCGGCACGAAGGCGGCGTTCACCACGTCGACGTGCTTCGGATGGATCACCGCCTTGGCCACGAAGCCGTCGCGGCGCGCCGCCAGGGTCTCTTCGCGCAGGCCGTCGAGATCCTCGATGTCGACGTAGACGGTGTCGACCGCGTCCACGCCCGCCGCGGCCGCGCCGGCCAGGCACAGGTTGCGCGCCAGCAGGAAGGGGCCGAGGTACTGGCCGGCTTCCTTGTTCCGGCTGGCGCCGAGCGAGGCGGACAGGTCCTCTGCGCCCCACATCAGCCCGCACAGTCGCGCGCTCGTCCCGCGATAGTCGCCGAGCCCGAACAGCGAGTGCGCGGTCTCGGTGGCGATGGCCAGGATCCTCGTCGCACCCACCTGCTGGCCGGTCGCCGCCTCGAAGGCGTCGAGGTACAGGTCGAGGCGGCGCAGGTCGTCCGCCGAACCGCACTTGGGCAGCACGATGCCGTGGGGGCGCCCGGACATGACCGCGGCCAGGTCGGCCAGCGTGAGCCCGGTGTCCAGCGCGTTGACCCTCACGAACAGCTTCTTGCCGGCGCGCTCGGCGCCCAGCATCGTGCGCGTGACCTGCCGCGCCTCGGCCTTGCTGGCTGGCGCGACCGAATCCTCCAGGTCGAGGATCAGCGCGTCGGCGGCGCCGGTCATCGCGCGCTCGAACTTGCGCGCGCTGTCCCCGGGAACGAACAGGTAGGAGCGGATCATGGCCGTGCCTCCTCGGCGGGCAGGCGCTTCATGAAGGCCGAGCGCCGGCAGACGCAGACCAGTTCGTCGCGATGGTTGTAGCCACGATGCTCGAACTCGACGATGCCGGCGTTCGGGCGCGAGCCGCTCGCCCTGACCGACACCACCTCGGTCTCCACGCGCAGCGTGTCGCCGTGGAAGACCGGCTTCGGGAAGCGGATGTCCGACATGCCCAGGTTGGCGATCGTCGTGCCCAGCGTGGTGTCGGTCACGCTGATGCCGATCACCAGGCCCAGCGTGAACAGGCTGTTCACCAGCCGCTGGCCGAACTCGGTCTTCTCGGAGAAGTGCGCGTCGAGGTGCAGCGGCTGCATGTTCAGGGTCATCACCGAGAAAAGCGTGTTGTCCATCTCGGTGACGGTGCGGGTCACCGCGTGGCGGAACACGTGCCCGGGTTCGAACTGCTCGAAATGGAGTCCTGCCATGTCCTAAGCTCCCCTGTCCTGGGTCGTGATGGTCGAAGCCGGCGCGGGGGGTGACCCTGGCGGCGGGGCGATCGGCGCGCACGGCGGATCGCGGAACTGGCGCGCGGCGCCACTGGCAACGAGGGCGTCGATCCGATCGGGTTCGAAGCCCGCCTCGGCGAGCACCTCGCGCGTGTGCTCGCCGAGGTTGGGGGCATGCCGGTAGATGCCGGGCGGTGTCTTCGAGAAGGCCTGTGCCGGACGGATCTGCTTGATCGCGCCCTCGGTCGGGTGCTCGACGAGCTCGACGAAGCCGGCGGCCGCGAGATGCGGATCATGTTCGAGGTCTTCGATCCGGGTGACCGGCATCGCAGGAAGGTCGTGCGCCTCGAACAGCTCCAGCCACTCGGCCGTCGTGCGTCCGGTCAGGACCTTGGCCAGCATCGCGTAGGCTTCGTCGAAGTGCTGGGCGCGCGTGGCCTGGTCGGCGAAGCGCGGATCGCTGTCCCAGATGTCGGGCCGGCCGATCGCCTCGAAGAAGCTTCGCCACTGGCGGTCGTTGTAGACCAGCACGCTGATGAAACCGTCGCGCGTGCGATAGGGCCGTCGGTTCGACGAGATCAGGCGGCTGTAGCCGGGCGGACCGATCGGCGGTTCGAAGGACAGTCCGCCCAGGTGGTCGCCCAGCACGACCTGTGCCACCGACTCGAACATCGGCACCTCGACGTCCTGCCCCTCGCCGGTGCGCTGGCGGTGCAACAGGGCGGCCAGCATCGCGTGGACCGCGTTCAGCCCGGAGATCCGGTCGGCGATCACCGAGGGCACGTAGCGCGGGGCCTCGTCGCCGGCCAGCTCGAACATCGAGGCCATGCCGCTGGCCGCCTGGATCAGGTCGTCATAAGCCGGCCGGCCCGCGTAGGGGCCGTCGCGCCCGTAGCCGACCAGCCCCACGTGGACGATCCGCGGGTTCACCCGCGCGATGTCGGCGTAGGCCAGACCCAGGCGTGCCATCGCGGCCGGACGGATGTTGTGGACGATCGCATCGGCGCCTTCGCACAGGCGCAGCAGCGCCTCGCGCCCCTCCGGCCGCCGGATGTCCAGCACCACGCTGCGCTTGTTGCGGTTGGCGTGCAGGAAGAGCGGCCCCATGTCGCGGTGCCGCTTGGCGCCCGCCACCCGCATCACGTCGCCCTCGGGTGGCTCGACCTTGATCACGTCGGCGCCGTAGTCGGCCGCGATCTGGGTGGCGTACGGCCCCATCAGCACCGTCGTCATGTCGACGATGCGAAAGCCGCGCAGCGGGCCCGCCTGCTTACTTGAGCGCGTCAACGTAGGCCTCGAGGACCTCGGTGCCCGGCTTGCCGCGCTTGTCGAGCGCGGCCGCCCAGTCCTTCTGGACCGTGGCCGCGATGCCGGCCAGCTTCTTCGTGTCGGCTTCGCCCAGCCTGGTGAAGCTCACGCCGGCGGCCGCGATCTTCGCGCGGTTCGCGGCGACGCCATTGTCGAGGAAGGTGCAGACGTTGTTCGCAGCGGCGTCGCCGGCCGAGAGCATCGCCTGCCGCACGTTCTCGGGCAGCGACAGGAACTTCTTCTGGCTGATGCCGTAGCTGATCAGCACCGTGCCGAAGCTCACGTCCTGCGTGGCGCCCTTCAGGCGGCTGGGCAGGTCGTAGGCCAGCAGGCTGGCGGTCGGGAACACGACGCCATCGATGGTGCCGCGCGACAGCGATTCGTAGGTGTCGGGCGCCGCCATGTTGACCGGCACGCCGCCCAGCGCCTTGATGGTCGCGCCCTGGGCCGCGCCGGCGGTGCGCAGCTTCATGCCGTTGATCGACTCGAGCGACTCGATCTTCCGGGTGGCATAGACCTGGTACGGCTCGAGGATCGCGCCGAACAGGATGACGAACCCGTTGGGCGCCAGTTCCTGCTTGTCGAGGACGCCGCCGCGCACCAGCTTCATGAAGGCCCGCGTGCCCTGGCAGGAGGTGCTCGCCAGGCCCGGAAGCTCGGACACCGTCATGAGCGGCATCTTGTCCGACACGTAGGACGGCACCACGTACGCGATGTCGGCGACGCCGGTCATCGCGAGCTGGAACATGTCCTTGGCCTTGCCCAGCTGCTCTGCCGGGAAATGCTGGACCTCGACCGCGTTGTTGGTCTGGCGACGGACCTCGGCGATCCAGAACTTCAGACCCTGCTCGGCGAAGAAATGGCCGACCGGCAGCGAATCGGCCACGCGCAGCGAGGTCTGTGCGCCGGCGAAGAGCGGCAGGGCGGCGACCGCCGCCGCGGCCGCGAGTCTGGCGAGTTTCATGCTTGTCTCCTCATGGGTGTGAAAGCGGGACGTGAAGCCAGGGGCGGGGCCGCGTCAGAGCATCCGCGACGGAAGCCACAGCACCAGCTGCGGTATCGCCACGAGCACGGCGATGAGAACGAAATGCGCGAGCACGTGCGGCCAGGCGCCGACGAACACCTCCGACAGGGGGCGCCGCGCGTACCTGGCCACCACGAAGGCGTTGAGCCCGACCGGCGGCGTGATCATCCCGACCTCGCCGGCCACGATCATCACGACACCGAACCAGACCGGGTCGTAGCCCATCGCCTGGACCACCGGAAGCATGACCGGCACGGTCAGCACCAGGATCGCGATCTGGTCCAGGAAGCAGCCCAGCACGACCAGGATGCCGATGATGACCGCGATGACCAGCCAGGGCGGCAGCTCGAGGGCACCGATGCCGGCGACCACCCTCGGCGTGACGCCGGTGAGCGTGAAGAAGTAGCCGAAGATGTGCGCGCCGACCAGGATCATGAAGATCATCGCGGTCGAGCGCAGCGCGTTCAGCGAGGCGGCATAGAGCTTGCCGCCCCGCATCCGGCCCGAGACCGCGGCGATCGCGAAGGCGCCGCCGGCGCCGAGCGCCGAGGCCTCGGTCGGGGTAGCGATGCCCAGGTAGATCACCCCGGTCACGAAGCCGAACAGCACGATCATCGCCCAGACCCCCCGCAGCGAGGAGACCTTCTCGCGCAGGCTGTGGCCGTCGCCTCGCGGCGCGCGCGAGGGATCGCGCCAGACCAGGTAGAGCACCGTGAGCACGATCGTGAAGGTGACCAGGATGCCCGGGATCACCCCGCCGATCAGCAGCTTGCCGATGCTGACGTCGGCGATGATGCCGAACAGGATCAGCGCGATGCTGGGCGGGATCAGCATCGCCAGCGTGCCCGAGATCGCCACCACGCCGCAGGCGAACCGCGGCTCGTAGCCCTGCTCGAGCATGGCCGGGATCGAGGTGGCCGACAACGTCGCCGCGGCCGCGGTGCTCGACCCGGAGATCGCACCGAAGCCGGCGCCGGAGAGCGCGGTGGCGATCCCGAGCCCGCCCGGGACCCTGCCCACCCAGACCGCGGCGGCCCTGAACAGGTTGTCGGCGATCCCGCTCAGGATCACGAACTCCGCCATCAGGATGAACATCGGGATGGAGATCAGCTCGTAGGAACTGACCGTGGAGATCGAGGTCGTCGACAGGATGCCCGATAGCAGCCCGAAGCCGCCGTGGGCGAGCAGCCCCGCCGCGCCGGCGATGGCGAGCGAGAAGCCCACCGGCACGCCCCCGGCCAGCAGCAGGAACAGCAGCCCGACGATCGATGCCGCCAGCATCAGTGGTCCTCCACGCGCGCCGGCAGCGCGATCAGCGCCTTGCCGGTGGCCAGCGACAGCGCGTGACCGACCGCGCGACCCAGCAGGCGCAGCGCGATGACGGCGCTGCCCAGCGCGACGATCGCGTCGGGGATCCAGCTGGGCCATTCGACGGCGCCCATCACCACCGCGCCCGAGGCCCACTTCTCGAGCGACGAGCTCGCGAACAGCCAGACGATGACCGAGAAGACCCCCGCCATCGCGAGACCGCCGAGCACCTCGACGCCGCGCGCCAGCCAGGGCGGCATGGCGGGGCGCAGCAGATCGACCGCGACGTGATGGTCGGCCGCGAGGGTGTCGGAGACCGCGAAATAGAACATCGCGGGCATCAGGTACATGCCGATCAGCTCGTAGGACCACGGAAAGGGCGCGTTCATCAGGTAGCGCGCGCCCACGTCGCAGAACACGATGGCCATCACCGCCAGCAGGCAGGCGACGCCGATCGCGCGCAGGATGCGCTCGAGTGCCGCCATCAGGGCCCGGTTGCGCGCGATCATCGCCGGTCTTCTCCTGAGTCGGGGCGTGCTCCGCGCATGCGCTCTCTCCGCCCGCTCAGGGCAGCCTGGCCACGAGCGCCCGCGCCTCGTCGCGCAGCAGGCGGCCGATCTGGTCCACCTTCGCCTCCACGCGGTGGCGGGGCGCCGCGACGACCAGCGCGTGGATCGTGCCGTGCAGGTCGAAGCCCGAGGCCACCGAGATCACGTCCGGACGGAACTCGCCGAGGTTGGTCGACCAGCCCTGCCGGCGCTCCCTTTCCACCGTGTCGAGCAGCGTCTTGCGGACCAGGCGCGCGCGGCCCGAGCCCCCCGCGGGCAGCGCAGCGACCACCGCGCGCCGCGCGTCTTCGCCGAGCACCGCCAGTTGCGCCCGGCCCGAGGCCGAGAGGTGCAGCGGCTTCGTCTCGCCCGGATGGGCCGCGAAGCGCACCAGCTCGCGGGACTCGACGACATCGAGGTACAGGGAGCGATCGGTGGCGAGCACCGAGTCGATCGCGGTCTCGCCGGTCAGGTCGCGCAGGCGCTCAAGCGACTCGCGGATCCGCAGCGAAACGGGATCGTTCTCGGAGACCGCGTGCGCCAGGTCGAGCCAGCGTCGCGTGGGGTAGTAGGTCGGCGCAGGCCCCACGCGATAGAGGTAGCCCCGCCCCACCAGCGTGGCGAGCAGCGCGAGCGCGCTCGACCGGGGCGCCTCGATGGCCCGCGACACCTCGCCGAGCGACATCGGGCGCGCCGCTTCCGCAAAGGCCTCGAGGATCTGCAGGGTGCGCAACGCGCTTTTTACCGACATGTGTGTCGCAGCGGGGCGCCCGATCCGGGCGCTCATTCTTGTTCACATAGGTGAACGTTCATTTACAGGCTTGAATCGTGTCATGGCCCCGGGCGCATCGTCAACATTGCGCCGCAGCATCGGCCGCGAGCGCGAAGCCTGGTGTTCGATCACCCTGCATCGTGCGCGAGCGCTTGCCAGCCCGTTCTCGATCATGAATAATTGTTCATGAATGTGAACGTCGATGAGCCGACCGGCGCGCCGGCGCCCCTGCGCGAGGCCACGCCGACGGCGGTGACCGTCGTCGGCCTCGCCTTCGTCTTCAACTTCCTCGGCCGTGGCGTGGCCGACGCCTTCTCGGCCTACATCCTGCCGCTCGAAGCCGAGTTCGGCTGGTCGCGCCAGTCGATGACCGGCGTGTTCGCGACCTACATGCTGATGGCGGGCCTGGCTTCGCCCGCGGCCGGCGCGCTGTTCGATCGCTTCGGCCCGCGCGTGGTCTACAGCGCCGGGCTTGCGCTGCTCGGCGGGGGCGCCTGGCTTGCGGGTCGCATCGATTCGCTCTGGCAGCTCTACGCGAGCGCAGGCCTGATGGTGGGCACCGGCGTGGCCGCGCTCGGCATGGTCTGCGCCGCGACACTGATCGGCCGGTGGTTCACCCGCAGCCTGGCGACCGCGATCTCGATCGCGTACTCGGGTTTCGGCTGCGGGATCCTCCTCATGCTGCCGCTGGTCCAGTACCTGATCGACACGCTGGGATGGCGCGGCGCCTGCCAGGCGGTCGGCCTGTTCGTGCTGGCCCTGGTGCCGATTTGCCTCGCGCTGCCCTGGGGCCGCCTGGCGGGACGGGCGCGCGCGCACCTCGCCGTCGCCGGGGCCCCGGCCTCGGCCGGCCCGGACACCGCGAGCGGCGCCACCGGCGATCGGCCGGTGGACTGGACGCTGAGCAGCGCGATGCGCTCGGTGGCCTACTGGCGGCTGGTGCAGGTCTTCTTCTTCACCTCGGTGGGCATCTACTGCGTGTCGCCGCAGATCGTGGCCTTCCTGACCGAATCGGGCTTCACGCCGATCGCGGCGGCCAGCGCCTTCGGCTTCGCCGGGCTGCTGTCCACCGGCGGCATGATCGTCACTGGCTGGCTCGCCGACCGCCTGGGCTTCGCCCGCGCGGCGCTGCTTAGCTTCGGGCTGACGTCCGCCGGCATCCTCGGGCTGCTCGCGATCTCGTACCAGGCCACGCTGGCAGCACTGGTCGGCTACGTGCTCTTCTTCGGCATTGCCCAGGGCGCGCGCGGCCCCATCGTTTCCACGATGTCGAACCGGATCTTCGCGGGGCGAAGCGCGGGGACCATCTACGGCACGATCTACGCGGCCATGTCGGTGGGCGGCGCCTGCGGATCGCTGGCCGGCGGCGTCCTGCACGACGCGACCGGCGGCTACCGCGCGGTCTTCCTGATGTCGCTCGCGGCGATCGCGCTGGCCGCCGAGCCCTTCCGCCCCGGCGGCACGCTGGCCGGCGCTATCGCAGCGCGTCGTGCAGCGCCACGAACTCCTGCGTGAGCTTGTGCCGCGGGTCCAGGTGGACCATGGGCGTGGCCCGCTCGTGCGATTCGCGGATCTTCACGCTGGCGCTCAGGTAGGGCTGCAGCACCGGAAGGCCCTCGTCGATCAGTTCCTGCACCGTGCGCTGCGGCAGGTTGGCGCGGGGCTGGAACTGGTTGACGACGATGCCGGCCACCTCCAGCGCCTCGTTGTGGTCGGCCTGGATCTCGCCGACGCTCTCGAGCAGCCCGTACAGCGCGCGGCGCGAGAACTCGTCGCAATCGAAGGGGATCAGGCAGCGCTGCGCGGCGATCAGCGCCGAGCGGGTGTAGAAGTTCAGCGCGGGCGGCGTGTCGATCCAGATGCGGTCGTAGTCCTCGGCAAGCGCCTCGAGCGCGTCGCGCAGCTTGTAGATCTTGTAGCGCGACTCGAGCTTGCCCTGCAGCTCCTCGAGTCGCGAGTCCGAGCGCATCAGGTCCAGGTTCTCCCACGGCGTTCGGGTGACGAACTCGCCCGCGTCGCGGGGCCGCAGCGCGAACTTGAGGACATGGTCGAAGAAGCCGGCCGCGCCCTCGGCAGGCTGGTCCGCCTCGGCGCCCAGCAGGTATCGGCTGGCGTTGCCCTGCGGGTCGAGATCCACGACGAGCGTGCGCAGCCCTTGCTGCGCGCCGATCGCGGCGAGATTGCAGGTGATCGTGGACTTGCCCACGCCGCCCTTCTGGTTGAACACCACGTAACGCATCGGGTCCTGCCTTCGTTTGGCGCGCCTGCGGCCGGACGGGGCGCAGCGGCGCGCCCCGAGAGTATACGGAGCCGCGCCGGCACTAAGCGGAACCGCGCCCGCGCTCAGCGGAACCACGCCGGCGCTCAGCGGAGCCGCGCCGGCGCTTTGCGTTACGCTAGCGGCTTGCACGCTGTGCCCGAACGAACCCACTGCGATTCCTCCCGATGAGCCGATTCTGGAGCCAGATCGTCCGCGAGCTGACGCCCTACGTACCCGGCGAGCAGCCCAGGCAGGCCAATCTGGTCAAGCTGAACACCAACGAGAACCCCTATGCGCCCTCCGAGGCGGTGCTTGCGGCGATCCGCGCCGAGCTCGGCGACGACGGCGCGAGACTGCGGCTGTACCCGGATCCGCAAGGGACCGCCCTGCGCGAGGCCATCGCCGAGCAGGAGGGGCTCTCCCCCGACCATGTCTTCGTGGGCAACGGCTCCGACGAGGTGCTGGCCTTCGCCTTCCAGGCGCTGCTGGCCCATCCCGAGCCGCTGCGCTTCCCGGACATCAGCTACAGCTTCTATCCCACCTACTGCCGCCTGTACCGGATCGCGGCGCGTCAGGTGCCGCTGCGCGACGAGGGGTTCGCGCTCGACGTCAGCGACTACGCCGACGGCGGCCCGGTGATCCTGCCCAACCCGAACGCGCCGACCGGCCGGGCCATCGCGCGCGCCGACATCGCCCGCCTGCTCGAGGCGAACGCCGACTGGCCGGTGGTGATCGACGAGGCCTACGTGTCCTTCGGCGCCGAGAGCGCGGCGCCGCTGATCGCCTCGCACGACAACCTGCTGGTGGTGCGCACCTTGTCGAAGTCCTACTCGCTGGCCGGCATGCGCGTGGGCTACGCGCTGGGCCACCCGGCCCTCGTCGAGGCGCTGGTGCGGGTGAAGGACAGCTTCAATTCCTATCCGCTCGACCGGCTCGCGCTGGCGGCGGCCACCGCGGCGGTGCGCGACACCGCGTGGCTGGCGCGAACCAGCGCGGCCGTGATCGAGAGCCGCGAGAAGCTGTCGGCGGACCTCGCCGCGCTCGGCTTCGAGGTGCTGCCGTCGAAGGCCAACTTCGTGTTCGCGAGCCACCCCGGGCGCGACGCGGCCGCACTGTCGCGCGCGCTGCGCGAGCGGGCGATCATCGTGCGCCACTTCGGCGCGCAGCGGATCGCGCAGTGGCTGCGGATCACTATCGGCACGCCGGCCGAATGCGAGGCGCTGGTCGGCGCGCTGCGCGAGATCCTGGCGCAGACCGCCTGAGCGCGAGTGCGATCCGCCCGAGCACGAGTGCGGTCCGCCTGAGCACGAGTGCGGTCCGCCTGAGCACGGGTGCGGTCCACCTGAGCGCGGCCGCTAGTCGAGCACGATCAATACGGGCTGGTGGTCCGAGGCCTGGGTGTCGCCGTCCACCCGCAGCTCGCGCACCCGCGGCAGCAGGTCCTCGCTCGCGTAGATGAAGTCGCAGGCGTAGGGCGCCGGCCACTGGACCCGGTCGTGCACGCCGTTCGTGAATGCGTGCGGCAGGCCCGGATGCGCATGGCGCCAGGCGTCGACCAGCGCGGGCGGCCGCCCGGCGCCCTCGAGCAGCTCGAAGTCCGCCTGCATCCGCGCATGGCAGGGATCCTCGGGCAGGTAGTTGAAGTCGCCGGTCAGGATCGCCGACACCGGCTGGTCCCAGGTGTGGAAAGGGCCGTGCGAGGCGTCGCGCGCGCGGTCGAGCCGGGCGTGCGCGAAGGCCTCGGCATGGCGCGACCGCACCGCCTCGACCTGCGCCGCACGCTGCAGCGGCGAGTAGTACTCGAGGTGGGTGGTCATCACCCTCAGGGGTCCGAAGGGCGCCTGCACGGTGGCCTCGAGCAGCAGCCGCGGCATCCCGTTGCTGTCGGGGTCGGCCGGCCAGGGCAGCTGGATGCGCAGCACCTGCCTGACCGGCAGCCGGCTCAGGATCATGTTGCCGAACACCCGTCGGCTGCCGTCGGGCGCCGGCGCATCGACCGCCGCGCCGGGCACCGCGGTGTAACCGGGCAGCAGCTCGGCCAGCAAGGCGAACTGGTTCTCGCCGCGGCTGCCCGCGAGCGCTGGAAAGTTCGCCGCGACCTCCTGCAGGCACAGCACGTCGAAATCGGCCAGCGCCCGCGCATGCTCGACGATGCGCGCCGGATCGACGCGGCCGTCCACGCCGCGGCACCACTGGATGTTCCAGGTGATCAGCTTCATCGGATGCGCTCCTTCAGCGTATGCCCGCCCGCATGAACGACTGCACGAACTGCCGCTGGAAGAGCAGGAAGCCCAGCAGCAGCGGCGCCGAGGTCATCAGCGTGGCCGCGGTGATGATCGACCAGTCGACGCCCTGGTCGGTGGACGAGAAGACCTGCAGCCCCACGGTGAGCGGCCGGGTCTCCACCGAGCTGGTCACGATCAGCGGCCACAGGAAGTTGTTCCAGTGATGGCTGACCGACACCAGCGCGTAGGCGAGGTAGACCGGCCGGGCCAGCGGCACGTAGACCTTCCACAGCACCTGTAGCGCGCTGGCGCCTTCGACCCGCGCCGCCTCGTCGAGCTCGCGCGGCACCGTCTTGAAGGTCTGGCGCAGCAGGAAGATCCCGAAGGCCGACGCGAAATAGGGCAGCCCGATCGCCAGGATCGTGTCGCGCAACCCCAGCGCGTTCATCGTGTTGTAGTTCTCCACGATCAGCACGTCGGGCATCACCATCAGCTGCAGCAGCACCAGCATGAAGACCAGGTCGCGGCCGCGGAACTCGAAGCGCGCGAAGGCATACGCGGCCAGCGTGCCCAGCACCATCTGCGCGGCCAGGATCATCGTGACAAGCAGGAAGGTGTTCAGGAAGTAGCGCGCGAAGGGCGCGGCGTTCCAGGCGTTGACGAAGTTCTGCAAGGTGAGCGGCGCGCCCAGCTCGAAGCGGGTCGAATACTCGGCCGGATGGAAGGCGGTCCACACCGCGTAGGCCAGCGGCAGGATCCACAGCAGGCCCAGCAGCCAGGCGCCGGCGGTCTCGAGCAGTGCGGTGAAACGGCCGCGCTCGAAGCCGCCCGCCGCGTTCGATCCGGATCGGGCCGCGCTCATTGGTAGTGCGTCCGGCGGTCGAGGTAGCGGAACTTCACGACCGCGGTCAGGCCCAGGACCGCCAGCACGACCATGGTCAGCGCCGCCGCATAGGCCGAGTCCCAGAAGCTGAAGCCGACCTGGTAGATGTAGTAGAGCAGCAGCGCGCTGGCGTTGTCGGGCCCGCCGCGCGTCATCACGAAGATGTGGTCCACCATGCGCACCGAGTTGATCAGCGCGTTGATCAGCACGAACAGCGTGGTCGGCATCAGCAGCGGGAACAGCACGCGGCGGAAGTACTGCCAGCGCGACGCGCCCTCGAGCGCGGCGGCCTCGGCCAGCGTGGGCGAGATCTGCTGCAGCGCGGCCAGGTAGAAGATCATGAAGAAGCCGGCCTCTTTCCAGATCGCCACCACGATGGTGGCGCCGAGCGCGGTACCGCGGTCGCCGAGCCAGTTGTGGCTGGGAAGTCCGAGCGCGCCGGTGATCTGCTCGAGCAGGCCGTACTGGGGCGTGTAGAAGAACAGCCAGATGTTGGCGACCGCGATCATCGGCAGCACGGTCGGCGTGAAGTAGGCCATCCGCAGGAAGCCGCGCCCGGCAATCTTGCCGTTGACCCACAGCGCCATCGCGATCGCGATCGCGATCGACGCCGGGATGGTGCCCAGCGCGAACCACAGGTTGTTCCACAGCGCCTGCCAGAAGACCTCGTCCTCCAGCATGTACTGGTAGTTCTCCAGGCCGACGAAGGCCGCCGGGCGCGAGCCTTTGGGCGTGCTGAACAGGCTGTGCCAGGCGGTGGCCACCGCCGGCCAGTGCGTGAACAGCACGAGCAGGACCAGGGCCGGCAGCAGCAGCAGCCAGCCGGTCACCTGGGCCTGCAGCGACGGGCGCATCGACCGCCCCGATGCGCGTCTACCGCCTGTAAGCGCGCAGGATCCGATCGGCCTCGCGCTGCGCGTCCTTCATCGCCTGCTCGGGCTGCTTGGCGCCGGTCAACGCCGCCTGCAGGCCGTCGTTCAGCGCCTTGGTGACCCGCTGGTTCTCGTGCGTGGACAACTCGGCCACCGAGAACTCGAGCTGGTCACGCGCCACCAGCGCCTGGGGCACCTCCTGCGCGTACTTCTTCATCTCGGGCGTCTCCCAGGCCGCCGGCGACACCGCCACGTAGCCGGTCGCGATGCTCCACTGCGCGGCACGCTGCGGCGAGGTCGCCCACCTGATGAACTTCATCGAGGCGGCCTTCTCCTCGGGGCTGGTGTTCTTGAACACGTAGAAGTTTCCGCCGCCGGTCGGGCTGCCGCGGCGCTTCTTCTCGGGCAGCATCGCCACGCCGAAGGGGAAGCCCGCGTTCGCGCGGATGTTGGTCAGGTTGCCGGTGGTGGTCCAGATCATCGCGGCCTTCTTCTCGAAGAAGTCCTTGGGCGTGGTGCCCCACTCGATGACGCCGCCGGGCATCACCTTGTGCTTCGCGGACAGGTCCACCCAGTACCGCAGTGCCTCGACCACCTCGGGCTTGTCGTAGAAGGTCTGGTTGCCGGCCTCGTTCATCAGGATGGCGCCGTTGGGCGTGGTCAGGCCCTGGAACAGCCAGTACGGGAAGCCCGACGACGGGATCTTCACGCCCCACTGCGTCACGTTGCCGCTGGCGTCGGTCCTGGTGAGCTTCTTCGCGAACGCGACCATCTCGTCCCAGTTCCGCGGGCCGTTCTCGGGATCGAGCCCGGCTTCCTTGAACAGCTCCTTGTTCCAGTACAGCACGATGGTCGAACGCTGGAAGGGCACGCCCCAGGTCTTGCCGCCGGTGCGGCTGTTCATCATGAAGGCCTCGTAGAACCCGCCCAGCCAGGCCTTGCCGTCGGCACCGGCGAGTTCGTCGACCGGCACGATCGCGTCCTCGTCGATCAGCGTGAACATGTCGGTCGACAGCAGCACCGCCAGGTGCGGCGGCTTGCCGCTCTTGTGGGCGGTGAGCGCCTTGACGATGCTCTCCTGGTAGGTGCCGGCATAGATCGGCTTGACCTTGATGCCGGGGTTCTCCTTCTCGAAGTCGGCCGCCATCTGGTCGATGATCTTCGTGACCGGGCCGCCCACGGCGACCGGGTAGTAGAAGTCGAGCTCGACCGGCTTCTGGGCCTGCGCGGCCGGCAGCGCGGCGGCGAGGGTCGTGGCGGCGATGGCCTGGATCAGCTTGCGTCGGATCACGCGGATCTCCTTGCTGGGGAATCGGGGAGGGGGTCGGGGGTCGAAGCGAATGCGAGGCGGGCGTCGTCGCGGCGCCTGCCGGTGGCGGCGTCGAAGAGATGGCTGTCTGCGTCGTTCCAGGCGAGCCGGACCCGCGCGCCCTCGGCCAGCTCGTGCCGGCCGGAGAGCCGGGCCGCGATCGTGCCCTCGCTCGCCGCGCAGGTGAGCACCGTGTCGGCACCCAGGTACTCGGCGGCCTGGACAGTCGCGGGCAGCCCTGCGTCGGTCACCAGGCGCACGTGCTCGGGGCGCACGCCCAGCTTCAGGTCCGCGCGGCCCGGGCAGTCGATCACGTTCATCGGCGGCGTGCCGATGAAGCGCGCGGCGAACACGGTGGCGGGCCTCGCGTACAGCTCGGCGGGCACGGCGTCCTGCTCGATGCGCCCGGCGTTGAGCAGCACCACCTGGTCGGCCATGCTCATCGCCTCGGTCTGGTCGTGCGTGACGTAGACCATCGTGATTCCGAGCTTCTGCTGCAGCGCGCGGATCTCGCGGCGCATCTCGTGGCGAAGCTGCGCGTCGAGGTTGGACAGCGGCTCGTCCATCAGGCAGACCGGCGTCTCGGCGATGATCGCCCGGCCCAGCGCGACCCGCTGCTGCTGCCCGCCCGAGAGCTGAGAGGGCTTGCGCTCGAGCAGCTGCGACAGCCCGAGCAGCCCGGCCACGCGGTCCAGACGGCGATCGAAGTCGCGCGCGGGCTCCTTGCGAACGCGCAGCCCGAACAGGATGTTCTCGCGCACGCTCAGGTGCGGAAACAGCGCGTAGGACTGGAAGACCATCGCGATGCGGCGCTTCGCCGGCGGCAGCCGCGTCACGTCGCGATCGTCGATCAGGATGCGGCCCGAGGTGGGTTCATCGAGCCCCGCGATCAGCCGCAGGGTGGTCGACTTGCCGCAGCCCGACGGCCCGAGCAGCACGACGAAGCTGCCGGGCGCCGCGGTGAAGCTGGCGTCGTCGACGGCTGCGGTCGCGCCCCAGTGCTTGCTGACGTGTTCGAGAGCGATGGCGGTCATGAGGAACTCGCCCCGGATTGAAGCACCATAATGTTTCGTTCTCGTTGCAGTGCCGCCCGCGCACCTTGCACCGAAGGAACCGGATTTGCAATACCGATGAGAATGCTGCTGGTGGAAGACGACCGGATGATCGGCGAGGCGGTGCAGACCGCGCTGCGCCAGGACGGCTACGCGGTCGACTGGGTGCGCAACGCCGACTCGGCCGACACCGCGCTGGCCGCCGGCAGCTACGATCTGGTGCTGCTCGATCTGGGCCTGCCGGGGCGAGACGGCCTGTCGCTGCTGCGCGAGGTCCGCGCGCGCAAGGACGCGACACCGGTGCTGGTGATCACCGCGCGCGACGCGGTCGAGAACAGGATCGCCGGACTCGACGCCGGCGCCGACGATTACCTGGTCAAGCCCTTCGACCTCGACGAACTGGCCGCGCGGATCCGCGCGCTGCTGCGGCGCAGCGCCGGGCGGGCCGAGGCGGTGATCGAGCACGGCGGCGTGCGGATCGAACCGGCCACGCGAACCGTGAGCCGCGACGGCGCGCCGGTGACGCTGTCGCCGCGCGAGTACGCGGTGCTCGAGGCGCTGCTGCTGCGCCCGGGCGCCGTGCTCTCGCGCGCCCAGCTCGAGGACCGCCTCTACGGCTGGGACGACGCGGTGGGCAGCAATGCGGTCGAGGTCTACATCCACGGGCTTCGCCGCAAGCTCGGCCGCGACTTCATCCGCAACCTGCGCGGCGTCGGCTGGTTCGTGCCGGCCGCGACGCCGGAGACGCCCGAATGAAGGCGACGTCGATCCGCGCGCGGCTGCTGCTGTCGCTGCTGCCGCTCTTCCTGCTCGCCGAAGCGGTGGTCGGCACGATCACCTATCGCTACGTGCTGCACGAGAGCCACGCGCTGTTCGACTACCACCTGGAGCAGATGGCCCTGTCGCTGCGCGACCAGGGGGAAGTGCCGGCGCCGCCGGTGCCGCCCGAGGAGCGCCAGCAGTTCGACTTCGTGGTGCAGATCTGGAATGCCGACGGCTCCAAGCTCTACATCTCGCAGGCCCGGTCGCGGGCCCGGCTGCCCGACCGGGCCACGCTCGGTTTCGCCGACGTGGTGACCGAGGGCGAGCGCTGGCGCGTCTACAGCCTGCTCGCGCGCGGACGCGTGATCCAGATCGGCCAGCCCTACCTGGTGCGCGAGCGGATCGCGGCCGCGGCAGCGCTGCGCAGCCTGACGCCGCTGCTGGTGATCGCGCCGCTGGTGGCGCTGGCGATCTGGTGGCTGGTCGGCCTGGCGCTGAAGCCGGTGGTCCGCGTGACCCGCGAGCTGAGGCGGCGCGACGCGCGCCGGCTCGATCCGGTTCCCGACGAGGGCCTGCCCGCCGAGATCGAGCCGATGGTGCGCCAGCTCAATGGCCTGCTCGACCGGCTCCGCCATGCCTTCGCCGCGCAGCGCGCCTTCGTGGCCGACGCCGCGCACGAGTTGCGCACCCCGCTCGCCGCGCTGAAGCTGCAGGCCGGCCTGCTCGGCCGCGCCCGCGACGACCAGGCGCGCAGCGAGGCGCTGCAGACCCTGCGTTCAGGCATCGACCGTGCGACCCACCTGATCGACCAGCTGTTGACCCTCGCGCGCAGCGAGCCCGAGGCCGTCGCGAGCGCGGAGCCGGTCGACCTCGCGGCGATCGCGCGCGAGGCCGTGGCGGAGCTTCGGGCCATCGCGGAGTCGCAGGGCGTCCGCCTCGAGTTGCGCGCTCCCGGCGCGCTGCCCCTGACCGGCGAGCCGGAAGCCCTGCACGGGCTGGTGCGCAACCTGGTCGACAACGCGATCCGCCACACGCCCGAAGGCAGCCAGGTCGAGATCGCGCTTGCGGTCGACGGCAGCGAGGCGATCCTGACGGTGGACGACGAGGGACCGGGCATCCCCGCCGAGGACCGCGAGCGGGTCTTCGATCGCTTCTTCAGTCGCACCTCGGGCGACCGGGGCGGCAGCGGCCTCGGGCTGGCCATCGTTCGCGCGATCGTGGAGCGGCACGGCGGCGACATCGCGCTCGGCGACTCGCCGCGCGGCGGTCTCCGGGTGAGCGTTCGGCTGCCTGCCAGTGGGGCGGCCGCACCTGCCCGGAGCCCCTCTCCACGCTCTTAAGACTCGCCTAAGAATCGGCCCCTATCGTGCACGCATCGGGCAATGCCCGCATCGTGACGAGAGGTCGATGATGAAAGCGAAATCCGTTGTTCTCGCGCTGGCTGCGGCCGGCGCGATCGGCGCCGGCGGCGCGACGGCCGCCTCCGGCTATGGCACTGGCGCGCCGCAGCTTCAGGCCGCCGCTGCGGCGGTGGCGCCCACCAGCGCGCCCAACTACCGGGCGATCGTCGAGCGCTACGGTCCGGCCGTGGTCGGCGTGACCGTCGAGGGCAAGGTGCCGGTGTCGCGCCAGGCCGCCCCCGACTTCGAGAACGATCCCTTCTTCCGCTTCTATCGCGGCCTGCCCTTCGCCCCGGTGCCGCGCGGCGAGGTGCCGGTCCAGGGCCAGGGCTCGGGCTTCATCGTGAGCCCCGACGGCGTGATCCTCACCAACGCCCACGTGGTCCGGGACGCGACGACGGTCACCGTCAAGCTGGCCGACCGCCGCGAGTTCGAGGCGAAGGTGCTGGGCGTGGACCCGGCCACCGACGTGGCGGTGCTGAAGATCGCGGCGAGCGGCCTGCCCACGGTGGCGCTCGGCGAACCGGCCGCGCTGGGCGTGGGCGACTACGTGCTGGCGATCGGCTCGCCCTTCGGCTTCGAGCAGAGCGCCACCTCGGGCATCGTGAGTGCCAAGGGGCGCTCGCTGCCCGGCGATTCCTACGTGCCCTTCATCCAGACCGACGTCGCGGTCAATCCCGGCAACTCGGGCGGGCCGCTGTTCGACGCGCAGGGCCGGGTGGTGGGCATCAACTCGCAGATCTGGTCGCGCACCGGCGGCTACCAGGGCCTGTCGTTCGCGATCCCGATCGACGTGGCGGTACGCGTCAAGGACCAGATCCTCGCCACCGGCAGCGTCAGGCACGCGCGGCTCGGCGTCACCGTACAGGAGCTGAACCAGGGGCTCGCGGAGTCGTTCAAGCTCGACAGCCCG